>CAIYQF010000289.1 GCA_903928325.1 uncultured beta proteobacterium
GCGCAAGTCAGCAGCGGGCTGAGTACCAAGCAACTGGCTGCGATTGAAACCAGCGACTTTGCTGCATTAGGCATTTCCGCCATTGCAGCGTTTACCACCGCCCAAGCGCGTGCGCTGACTACGAACCAGATCGCGGCATTGACCACCTCCCAGGTAATGGCGCTCACCAGTGCACAGATCTCGGGACTTTCCACGGCCAGCCTCAATGCGCTGACTACCGCCCAGTTTGCGTCGCTGCGTACAACGCACATCGCTGCAATGACCACTGCGCAAATCGAGGCCCTTGAGTCCGAAGACCTTGTCTCGCTCACCAGCGCACAGGTCATGGCAATCACCACTGCGGCCATTGCCGTCTTGGGTACCGCGCAAATCGTAGCCTTAACCACGGCACAGGTCGCAGCCCTGAGTGCAGCGCAAATCAGCAAAGGCTTGGGTACTACACAACTGGCTGCCATGGAAACCAGTGACATCGCTGCGTTAAGCACCTCTGCTATCGCCGCACTCACAACGGCACAAACCGTCCAGGGTCTTGGAACCAGCCAATTGAGAGCGCTAACTACCGAACAAATAGCGGCCCTAAGCAAGGCCGTTGTTAAGGCACTAACAACGGAGCAAATCAGTTTGGGGCTGAACACGGCGCAGTGGGCGGCGCTCAGCACAGGCAGCATCGCGGCGTTGACAACGACCCAAATCTCCCAAGGCATGAGCACCGCGCAAGTCGTATCCCTAGGAACGGCCCAGGTTGCCAGTCTGACTACGGCCCAGATTAGCCTGGGGCTGAGCACCGAGCAAGTTGCGGCAATGGAGACCCGCGACATTGCAGCTTTGAGCACCGCCCAGATTGCCCAGGGTTTGACGACCGACCAGATCGTTGCATTGACTACAGCGCAAGTTGCACGGGGTCTGGTATCAAGCCAAGTAGCGGCAATGACCAGCGCGCAAATTGCCGCAATGCAAATCGAGGATATCGCGGTCTTAAGCACTGCCGCCATTGCCGCCCTGACCACCGCCCAAGTAGCCCTAGGTCTGAGCACAAGCCAGGTGGCTGCGCTGACAACGGCGCAAATAGCTGCGCTGAGCACGGCATCGGTTGGCGCACTGACTACGGACCAAATCAGCCTGGGTCTGAGCACCGCACAGGTGGTTGCGCTGACCACCGCGCAGATCAATTTAGGCCTGACGACCGATAGCGTTGTGGCCTTGAGCACCGCCCAAATCTCGGTGATGGAGACGCGCGACGTGGCTGCACTGACCACTGCCCAAGTCGCTGGCCTGACCACGGCCCAAATAGCCCAGGGTTTAACGACCGAACAGATCGCCGCCATGAGCACCGCGCAAGTCGTTGCAATGGGAACCCGTGACGTTGCAGTGCTAACCACCACCCAGGTCGCCGAGGGTTTGACAAGCGATCAAGTTAGTGGTTTGACCACCGCGCAACTCAGTGCACTGACGTCGGCGCAAGTTTGCGCAATGACAACCGACCAGGTGGCCGCCTTGTCTGAAGCGCAGGCCGCTCTGATCAGTACCAAAACGCCTATCGTGCTCGACCTCAGTGGCGACGGCATCAGCACCCTGAACATTGCTGCAGGCGTGCAGTTTGACCTGGGGGCCACGGGAACAACCGAGCACACCGGCTGGGTCAGCAGCACCGACGGTTTGCTGGTAATGGACCGCAACCACGATGGCAGCATCAACGACGGCTCAGAACTGTTTGGCTCATCGACCACCCTGGCCGATGGCACCAAGGCGACAGATGGTTATGTGGCACTGGCTGAGTTGGACAGCAACCACGATGGCATCATCAGCGCGGCTGACGCCGGGTTTGCTGATCTGCAGGTGTGGGTGGACGCGAACTCGGACGGTGTAAGCAGTGCCGGTGAGCTCAAATCGATGGCGTCCCTGGGAATTAGCAGCATCAGCCTGGCGACCCAGCAGACCGCGATTGCCGACAACGGCAACACCGTGGGGCTGACTGGCAGCTACCAAACGACCGATGGCGCCAGCCACGCGGCAGGCGACGTCTGGTTCCAGACTCTGGATACGGCTGCGGCGGCGCTGCCAGCGGCCAACCCGACTGACCTGGGCACGCGGGTGAGCAGCCTGGTGCAAGCCATGGGCCAATTCGACGCAGCGACCGGGGCCAGCAGCCTGCCGGGAAGCTTGACCCAGGCCGCATCGGCTACCATCCCTGCGGCGGCGGCTTTGGCTACTGTCAGTGTGGGCAGCATGGTTGATTTGCTCAAGCAATTTGACTCCAGCGGCAATGTTGTCCTGAATGCGTCCACCACCAGTGCGGCGCCAAGCACCAAGCTCAACGTACCTGCCTTGGGCAATGCGGTGACGAATGGCATCTTGGCCCTGGGCGGTAACAAATGAGGTAGCAACTTTGGGTGCAATGGGAAATGAGCGGTATGCAACAGCAGTGCGCCTTGCTTGGCAGGGCGCACTGGAATTTTCGGCTTTGCTGGAGACCGCCTCCGCACTAGAAAAGCAGCAACAGGCGCCGCTGGCAGCGGTCCTGTACCAAACCTGGGTGAACAAGACGACGTCGCCTTATGTGCACGCAGGCTATTTCAACTTGGGTGCGGTGCTGGGCAATGCGGGCGACCTGGCGGGCGCGGAAGAGGCTTACCGGGCGGCCATCAAGCTGGCACCGAATTTTTTGCAACCCCGCGTGAACCTGGGCTCTTTGTTGGAGCGCGCTGGCAAGCTAGACCAGGCGATTGCCGAATGGCGCTGGGTGGAGCAACACGCCAGTTTGGCCGTGCCAGACAACAGACCGCTGGTCCTGATGGCCGTGAACAACATGGGTCGGGTGCTGGAAATACAGAAGCAGTTTTACGAAGCCCTGTTCTTTTTGACCAAGAGCCTGGCTATCGAACCAGATCAGGATGAGGTGCTACACCATTGGGTTTACCTGCGCCAAAAACAATGCGCCTGGCCCATTTACGCCAAAGTGCCCAGGGTTAGCCAGGCGGCCATGGAGCGCGCCACCTCGGCCCTGGCCATGATCAGTATCTCGGACGACCCGCAGGCACAGCTGGACGCGGCCAAACGCTATGTGGCTAAAAAGGTGATTACCGACGTGCCCCGGCTGGCCAAGCCCAAGGGCTATGGTCACAAAAAGATTCGCATAGGCTACTGCTCTTCAGACTTTTCGCTGCACCCGGTTTCTATGCTGACCGTGGAGATGTTTGAGCTGCACGACCGCGAGCGCTTTGAGGTGTATGGCTATTGCTGGAGCCCGGAGGACGGATCGGCGCTGCGCAGCCGCGTGATGTCGGCCATGGACCACTTCACCCGCATTGACACCCTGAGCGACCTGCAAGCCGCACAAAAAATACGCGCAGACGAAATTGACATCCTGA
Organism: uncultured beta proteobacterium; assembly: GCA_903928325.1. Taxonomy (GTDB): domain Bacteria; phylum Pseudomonadota; class Gammaproteobacteria; order Burkholderiales; family Burkholderiaceae_C; genus Allorhodoferax. The sequence goes on from CAIYQF010000289.1 coordinate 3,369, forward strand.
TCGACCTGCAAGGCCAGACGGCGGGCGCACGTGCCAATATGCTGGCGTATAGGCCCGCACCTCTGCAAATCACCTACCTGGGCCAGCCTGCCACCACGGGCTTCCCCTTTATTGACTATGTGATTGCAGACCGGTTTTTGATACCCGAGGAGTCGGCCCAGTTTTACAGCGAAAAGCCGCTGTACATGCCCGATGTGTACCAGGTGAGCGACCGCAAGCGCGTGGCCGGGCCTAAGCCCACGCGACAAAGCTGCGGTTTGCCCGAAACCGGTTTTGTGTTTTGCTCTTTCAACAACAACTACAAGCTCACGCCAAGCATGTTCGACGTCTGGATGTCCATACTGCACCGCGTGCCGGGCAGCGTGCTGTGGCTGCTGGCCGACAACCAGTGGGCCGAGGACAACCTGCGCCTGGAAGCGCAGGCGCGCGGCATCGACGCATCGCGCATGGTGTTTGCGGGGCGTGTATCGCCAGAAAATTACCTGGCCCGCTACCTCATCGCGGATTTGTTTTTGGATAGCTTTCCTTTTAACGCCGGTACCACGGCCAATGACGCGCTGTTTATGGCCCTGCCAGTGCTGACATGCTCGGGTCGGTCATTTGCATCGCGAATGGCGGGGGCGTTGCTAACGGCTGCAGGTTGCCCAGAGCTCATTACGGGTGATTTGGCGAGTTACGAGGAAAAGGCTGTCGGCTTGGCGACGGATGCCGCAACGATTTCAGAATTCAAATCACGGTTGGCGGACGTGCGAACCAGTGGTGTGTTGTTCGACACTCCGCGATTTGTGAGAACGCTGGAGAGTCATATGCTCGCGCTGCTTCAGCCGAGCTAAGGTGCGTGGCGCAATGGATCGCTAAGGGCGTTTGCCTTGGCATAGTTTTCCGGGGTGCCGATGTCTAGGAAGGTGGCATCGGTCTCGTAGCTGTAAATCTTTCCCACCAAGTGGTTCAGCACTTGGGTGCTGAAGTCAGTCACTTCGCGCAAATCCGAGCCCAAGCGCTGCAACAACTCGGCACCAAGAATGTACACCGCGCCATTAGCCAGATTGCCCGGCGGATGGGCTACTTTTTCATGAAAGCCCACTACGACCCCGCGCGCATCCAGTTCAACGATGCCGCAGGAGGAGGGCGCGTCGGTGCAAAAGGTCATCATGGTCATCACACATTCGGGTGGGCGACTGCGGTGCGCTTGCAAAAACGCTGAAAAGTCGGCCAAGCAATAGTTGTCGGCATGGATTAACAAACCATCCGCGCCCGCGAAAAAATCCAAATTAGCGATTAGGGTGCCAGCGGTTCCGAGCAAATCGCGCTCATGCACCAGACTAATCTCTTCCCGATACGGACTGGCTTCGACAAACGCATTGACCTGGCCAGACAAATAATGGGTGTTGACCAAGAACGGCCCGATGCCGACTTGGGCTAGGCGCTGCAGCCAAATGGCCAATAGGGCCTGGCCATGGATGGGGACCAGGCACTTGGGTGTTGTGTCGGTGATCGGGCGCAAGCGTGTGCCCAAGCCTGCTGCCAAAAGAAGGGCCCGCATCACATCAACTCGCGGACCAATTCCTCAGTGCGCAAGGGGGTGTTACCCACCCGGCCCACTTGGACCGCAGCAGCCAGAGAGCCCAGGCACGCGGCTTCCCAAATGGTGCCGCCACAGGCCAGCGTCATGGCGCTGGCGATCAGCAAGGAATCGCCTGCACCTGCAACGTCTTTGGCTGCGCTGTTTAAGGCGCCTACCCGGTCGGTCAACCAACTATCGCCGGCGGCAGAGTCGGCGTGGACCAGCAGGCCCTCTTCGCCTAGCTTGAGCAAGACATTTTGGGCGCCAGATTGCTGCCTCAGCTGTTCGGCCAACACCACCAAACCGTCTTCGCGGTTACGTGTACTGATACGGGCCTCGCGTTCGGTGGGGGTAATCAGGTTCATGCCCTTGAAGCGGCTGATATCGCCAACTTGCGAGGAGGACTGGCTGTCTGCGGCTACCATCACGCCGCGGCTCTTGGCCATTTCGACCAGCTGATCAACCAAAGGTTGGGGCAAGCAGCCGTAATTGAAATCGGAAAAAACCAGTAGGTCCGCTCCGTCTAATGCCTGGCCCATCACCTTGATGAACTTTTTTTGCAACGCTGCAGAAATTGCGCCTTGGTGCAAGTGGCTAACCCGCAGCAGGCTTTTCCCTTTGCTACGAAAGCGCTGTTTTAGGGTAGTGGGGCGGCTATCGTCGACTAGCAACTGCGCCTTGACACCTGCCGCAGCCAAACTTTCTACCGCGTAATCACGCGAGGCGTCTTTGCCTGTAACGGAAATGAATTGAACCGTAGCCCCAAGTCCTGCCGCATGCGCAGCAACGATTCCAGCACCACCGATAAAACGGGTTGAATCTATCGGCATCACCACGATCGTCGGATCTTCTTGCGACATGCCCAGAGGCTCGCAGGTGATGTATTCGTCGATGATTAAGTCGCCGATCACGCATACCTTGATCGTTGAGAATTGACGTAGTAATTCAATTAATCGGTCTGAATTTAGCTGATGTCGCAGCAGGTATTCGTGCGGCAAATTGATGGAGTGGGTATCTAAGAGCTGGAATTCCTTCTTAATGAGGTCCAGCGAAGAAAACGTTGTTTCCCCCGAACTAAACAGCAGGGTCCCACCGTATTCTTCAAGAATGGCCAATTCGGAGTTGTTGCCCAACTCGTGCTCTTTGCCTTTAACCACCACATCTGGCTTAAGACGCGAAATCAAGTCGACCAGTGGCTCATCAAAAATAAAGGCCTCGTCTACCCACGTGATGCTTTGCACACCCTCAAGCCGAAGCGCTTCCTGCACATGTGCAGCATTTCCGGCAATACGATCTGATTGAACGGCAACGATCAACCGATCGCCACAGTCCTTAGCGAAGCGCAATAGACGCAGATGCCCAGGGTGCAGCACATTAAACGATCCGTAGACGAAAACAGTTTTCAAGAAATCCCCCGCGCAGGTATCAGTGTGGGCCGCCAAGCGGATCGGCAGATTATGGTCGATTGATGCAAAGCGTCGATTAGCGCTTCTTTCGAATCAAGCTCAGGTACTGCTGACCCCGCCCCCACCACTGCGGAAACTGCGATAAATCCATATCAGGATTTGCATTTTGTAACAAAGCGCATGATTCGCGAATCGCCCCAACGGTAATTGGTGCCTGTTTATCGATGTGAGAACATAACTCGTCCATCAGATCAAAAAATTCTTTCCATATTGATTCATTGCCGTGCTCAATCTCGCACATCAAGTCCCAGGATCTGGAGCCTAAGGCCTCCAACTTCTCTCCATAGGCCCGGGAATGCTCTGGGAAATCAAATCGGTAGTCCAGCAAGTTAAGGTTATTTTTATAGTAATTATCTAAAGCCAGCTCGTTAAACCGTCTGTCGTCGCCAATAATCTCCTTGTACCAACGCCAGTCGGTCAAAAAACGTGGCGACGAGCCATAGACATCAAATTCTCTATCCAAACAAGAGACCACCTCCGGAATGCTCAGTAATCGCCGGTCACGCATCGGCTGGACGATGCTATCCAAAATCCAGTCTTCGACCGGACGACTCATGCCGCGCAGGTGCTGAAGGTGTGGTTGAATATACGGCGTCAATTTGCGTGCTTGTTCGTGAACATCACCTGAAGCCTGAAAAAACCGATCACGGAATAAACGCCGGATGGTCTCGGACAGGTAAGAAATGCCATTGTTGGTTGAAACGCACAAACATCCTCCATCAGCCACAAAGGATGCCACGTGGGTTAGTAATGGTAGGGGCCGACTTTGGTGCGGCAAGCAACCTTCCGCCCAGACGGTATCGAACTTCAAATCTGTAGTGAACATATCAAAGAGGGCGTGATGAACAGTGATCTGTACATCCGTGAACGAGGCTAACCGATCACGAGTTTCTTGCACACCCCTAAAATTACCATCTACAAGTTCATATTTTTGAGGTGACAGACTAGCTGTGTACAGTGCATTATGACCACTGCCTGGACCGAACTCTAGGATAGTTCTGCCCCGCATAAACGAAGGTACCAACCCCAATGAAAAATACAAGGATTCGCGACGCTGGTAGTGTTTATCAAGAATTCCAATATCCTGAGATACCGGAGAAATATTATGCTTTGAGTAAAAATCAGCGTGAGTTAGTGACATACAATTATATTACCGTAATTAAAGAGTGTTGTTATGCATAAATTATTTTAAGTATATCGATATGATTTTTTAATTAAAAATTCTGAATTTGGAATGTATTTAAAATATTCACGGGCAAATTCATAGTAAGAAATCTCACATTCATCAAATAAATGGAATACTCCAGTTTCACATTTTCTAATCAGCTCATCAATTCGGGTAACAACATGTTCCAACGGAATTGGAGCTAAGTTCAAGTCGACAAATGCCTCGATGGAGCGCCCCGCCTCAAGACTGGACTGCCATTTTGCTAGGATAGCCAGCCCAGGATGGGTAACTTTGGCTAATCTAAGAACCGCTGATTGGGGAAGTTCCAAGATGCATCTCTCAGCTTCGGCCTTTTGACGACCATATTCGGTAACTGGACAGACTCGTTCGTACTCAAATCTATTTTTCAAACTATTGCCATCAAAAACTTGACTTGTGGAAAGTAGAAGAATATGACTTCCGCGAGAGCTCATAAGCTTAGCTAACTCTGTAGTTGCAAGCACATTGATGTTGCGTGCCATTACCGGATTATTTTCACAATCTGATAGTTTGGTAATTGCAGCGCAAAGTACGACAGCAGAGTAGCATTTTCCTTCAAGGCTTTGCCAAGTTTTTGACGATAAATCCAAATAGGGTCGTACTTCAGTGACTTGGTCTGTATTGCGCGTGCTCCATTCATGCAGAACGCCTTTTCTTACCCAGTAGGCTGATAGGGCGCTACCTATTAGACTGTCGCCGCCTACAATTAAATACATTACCTCTTTCCCTTAGGGTTTACACACAATGCGAGAAGATAATGAGCCATCTTTGAAAACCCAGTGTGAACAACTTCGTCATTCATAGAAAAAAGAAAAACATGATCAAAATATTGCAATAGCAGGGCCTGAAGCGCTATCCCAGTTTTGCAGTTTACGTGTCCTTCGCGACTTCCCGGTGATGCGTACGCTTGGGACTCCAGACTGGGCATGCCAATAATAGCGCAACCACTTTTTTTCAAAGAAAGGCAAATGTTTTCAAGAAAAATACTTTCTAACTCCGGACTTATATGCTCCAAAACGTCCAGAGAATAAACGGCATCCATTTCAACAGGCAATGGTGCTTTTAGAATGTCATGTGTTTTGGCTTCAGTTTGCCATTGCTCACATGCTTGTTGGTTAAACTTTTCTATGAAATACGAATCATAGTCGGTGATAAGTAAGTTACCCACCGCCTGTCGGACAATACGCGATCCAAATCCGTCGCCGCATCCAATTTCGGCAACTTGATCTTTTCCCGTAAGCATTTTCGCGACAAATTTGTACCGTGCTAAAGTGAAGACTAGCCGTTTTGGATCTTCAAACCACACGGCATTGTTCATTACGCCCAATGTTTGCAAGCCGATGCTCTGCTCTAGAGTAATCAGCGATTGATTGACGGGATCTTTGGTTTTAATGTGATTTTTCACAGGCGTTCATTCAAAATATATAAATTCGTAGTCACCCGAGTAGCCAAATTCTTGATAAAGCCAAATCCATTCGTCTTGATCAAAAAATGATTCACAAGTCAAGGCCCAACATTGCAGGTTAAAAAGTTCCTGTTCATTCCGGTAACTCTCTAACATGACATAGCCCTGCCTGCCCACACGTTCGAGTTCGCTTAAGGCCACTTTAAGCTCAAATAGACGGAGGTTGTGCAAAGTGCCGAGTGAAATTACTAAATCAAATTCATTGTCAGAAAATGGATATTCGGTTTGGGCTTGCTGTATGCGCAGATGCGGCTTTACGAGGTCTGTTGCTCCGGTAAGGGCGTGCTCTGATATATCCATTCCAACAATGCGCAGCATGGGCTCTAGTAGCAGCATTTCATGGAGCAGAAAACCTTTTCCACAGCCGACGTCCAGCACCTTAGAGCCTGGACCAAGGTGGTAAGTGCGAATAATGGCCTCTGCGGCAGAGCGCCAACGGCCGGGCATATACCGGTGGCCGCCGTAGCCGAATCGGCGATCGCCATCCCAATACTGCTCGTCATAGCGTTTGGCAATTTGCATGCACGTCACTTTGTCGTCCACCATGCGGGCTAAATAGTCCCGTCGTGTCGCCTGGTGAAGGCTCGTGGCAAAGTTGCGTAATTGGCCCATGGGTAACTAGCTTGGTTAAACGAAATTCACATGTTCTTGGTCTAGCGATAGGTACTCATGTATCGCGAGATTCTTGGCATGGCTTACGCAGTGATGACCACATTGCGTTGACGGATCAAACGTTTTCAGGAATTGCTGGGACTCTTCAGAAAACCAAAACTCTTTGAAACTTCGGGTTGCGATGGAACCCATACGTCCGGACTGTGTATATGCTTTGTCCTGACAGGTGTACACATGCTGGTCAGCGCCCACAACCGTCAGGAATTGAAGGAATGGGCACGTCCCATATTGCTTTTCGAAGCGGTCTTCTAAATCATGGTAATGGTTTAGTACGGAGAAGCTGTTGTCTGTGAGTGCTTGTGCCGCTTTAATCTGTTGTTCCACTTCATTCTTAATCGTTAGATGATAGGAGTTGTTCCCCGCAGCATCGTTACTCACCACTGCACCGGACACTTTAACGTGGTTGACGCCACAGTCTCTGAGTAGTGAACAAACCTCCATGATATGTCGGTGATTGTCATGTCCGACTATCAGGCTGACGCCGAGTACGCATTGGGTTGAATGCGCGGTAAAGTTGCGAATGTTCTCGATTAGCCGAGAAAAATCACGCCCTTTAGCGCCACGGCTTTTGACATAACTTTCGTCATCCCACGCGTCTAGAGAAACCCGGATCCACGTGCCATGCGCTGCAAATGCGTCGGCAACACGCCCCTTTAAGTTGGAACCGTTCGTCAATGCCGCTATGCGGACGCCACCGGTTGCCAAAATTTCGATCACTTCGGGCAGGGGTTTGTACAAAAGAGGTTCTCCACCACCTGAGAAAGTAACCGCCTTAACGCCCATGCTGACAAATTCGTGCGCCAAGGCCAGCATGCGTTCTGCCGGGATGCTGTCTTTGAGGACCATTTCATCACCGAGGTCAAGGTTGTCGGCGCGGTAGGCGCAGTACCAGCAATTGTGATTGCAGTGGTTAGTGGGTTTTACCCTTATGTGTACGGGCGCGACGATTTCTCCTTGGTCTAGGCCTGCTAAGTGATTTTTAAAATGCAAAAATTTGAGTGGGCTGTAATAGGTAGCCATTGAAGTCTCCAATTTATGTATCAAAGGTAGCGCAATGTGGCAACGTCTGGCGGATGCGCCATAGCGTCTCGATTCGCGCAAACGCATGCTCGGTATTTGCACTCAAGCCTTCAACTGCGAAGTGCAAACTTTTGTTTTGCTGACGTAGCCGTTGGTAAATATGTTCACGGCGTCCTTCGCTTTCCGGCAACTGGAAGAGACTGTAGGCCACCAGACCATGCAGGTCCGACAATTCACTGAGTATTTGCTCAAAAATTAAATGGCAATTTGGCATAGCATATTCTGTTGCGCTGAGTAAAAATTGCAACTGGTGGCGCTCACAGTAATCACGAATGACCAAATTTTGCACGTGTTGCGGCACCCGCTCACCCATAAAGGGTCGGCTGAATATATAGCCGCGCACTTTGTTCATGATGGGTCGGGGAGCCGATATGCCATGCCGGCTCGTGAGGCGGCACGCAGGGTAATAGGTTCAAAAAACTCGCCAATTTTTTTATCACCATAGGGCGTGAATACCCCCTTAAATCGGCAATTCATAGACCAGCGGGTTTCGGTTTCGTCGTTGATGCGGTTGCCGTGGGGAAGCCCTTGGTCAAAAAGAAGTACTTCGCCGTAACGCACCTCAAGAAACTTTACGTCCTGCTGAATCGATTGGTACAAATCTTCACTGGAATTACCAGCGCGATTGGCAAATTGTTGCTTCAATTCACCGGATGCCTTTGGCGGCAAAAGATACATGGCCTTGGTGCCATAGCAGTCCACCAATGGCAACCAAACAACCACCTCGTAAGGCGAGTCGCCGGACCAGGTATCGGCGTGTACCGGCAGCAATGAACTGTCGTCATTGGGGAACTGAATACTTAGGTTCACCCGTAGTTGCATCGCTAATTCGTTTCCAACCAGCGTTTCAAGATACGGTCTGGCCACCCGGAAGTACATGGAGCGGAACTCATCAACCGCGTTGAACCCCCGTATGATTTTTAGTCTGAAGGTGTTGAGTTGGGCAACGGGAACCTGGCGGTGAATATGGTTGAGCACGTCTTCCGGGCTGTCAGACAAAGGCGTGCCGAGTGCGTCGGATACCAGCCGGATAAATTGGGTCCGCATCCATTGCAGCGCATCGGCATCTGCCACCGGGCGAACGACATATCCCTGACTCAGATATTCGGTAGAAAGTGCTTGCTCTGAATCGCTTAGAAACATGATCAGCCTTTTTGCAACTTCTTCCGCATGGTCTGGCAAAGGGCGTCGACGGTGAGGCCCCAGTGCGCAAACAGCGTATCTTGTGTGCCATATTGCTCTGCAAACTGATCGGGTATTCCGATCCGTGCTACTTTGGCTGCGTGTTCTGGCATTTCGTCGCTGCAGAACTCGAGTATGGCGCTGCCCAGGCCTCCGATGCGGGTGTGTTCTTCCACCGTAACCACAGCGTCGACTTTGGGGAACCAATGTAGTAGCGCTGCATCGTCTAGAGGCTTGACGGTGTGCATGTGCAGTAGACCGCACGCAATACCTTCCGTCGCTAGTTGATCAATGGCCTGCAAGGCAATCTGGGCCATGACTCCAGTGGTGATGAACAGGCCTGTATCCGGTTCCCGCATCAATATTGCTTTGCCTATTTGGAAACCATAGTCCGGGTTGCTCACCACTGCATCGCCTCCTTTTGCCAAGCGGATGTACATAGGGTGTGGCCAGTCGATACTGGCTTCCATCAGACGGCGCATTTCTTGCGCATCGCAAGGCGCAAGCACTGCCATATTGGGCAGAGCGCGCATGATCGCCAAATCCTCTACCGCCAAATGCGTTGGCCCCAGTGGGGCGTATACGCCGCCACCGCCACTAGCAATCAGACGAACTGGCAAATCTTGGAGGCACAAGTCCAAGGCCACTTGCTCGTAGCAGCGCCGGGTCAAAAAGGTGGCAATGGTGTTGATGTAGGGAATAAAGCCACTGAGCGCCAAACCCGCCGCCATGCCGACGATGTGCTGCTCGCTAACCCCCTCCATGAAAAAGCGGTCCGGAATTTCCCTTTTCATGCCGTCAAGCACCCCAGGACCGAGATCGGAGCCAATGAAGACAATGCGAGGATCCACCTTGGCGAATTGGTAGACCATGTCTAAACTTGTTTTACGCATTTAAACACCCGCTGATTAAATTAGACAGTCGTACATGGCTGCGATGTCCTTCGACGTCAGCCCCGACTTGTGATGCCAGTCGGCCTTGCCTTCGGCAAACGGAAATCCTTTACCTTTGACGGTATGGCAAATCACAGCGGTTGGTTTACTCGAATTCAAGGGTAGTCGTGCTACCAATTGCTCGAGCGCCTGGACATCATGTCCATCAACCTCTTTCACCTCAAAGCCAAAACTGATCCATTTGTCTGCCAGCGGCTCGAGATCCAGCACTTCCCGGGTCGGGCCATAGGATTGCAGCTTGTTGTAATCTATGAACACGGTCAGAGCAGAGAGCCGATGCTTGCCAGCAGACATGGCGGCCTCCCACACGGATCCCTCGTTGATTTCCCCATCGCCTGTGACGACAACCACGCGATAGGACTGCTTACGAATTTTCGCGGCAAGCGCCATGCCAACCCCGATAGACAGTCCATGGCCCAGGGCGCCTGTAGATGCTTCCACCCCCGGAAGTTTGCCAAACTCTGGATGTCCGCCTAATCGGGAAGTGGGAGCACAAAAGGTCAGTAACTCTTCTTTCGGGAAGAATCCTTTATCTGCCAAAATAGAATAAAGCGTAAGGCAGCCATGTCCCTTACTCAAAATAAAGCGGTCCCGCTCCGCCCACATTGGCTCGTCGGTGCGAAACTGCAAAAAAGAATCGTATAGAACGCGTAGTATTTCAACCATTGACATGGAAGACCCGAGGTGACCTCGTCGGCCCCCCTCTAATGCATCGACAATGCTGCGCCTAAGTTGTTTGGACCGTTGATCCATGATGGAGTTTTTCCTTTATTTCTTGTAACAAGGCCTTGGCCTTGTGGAGTTGCAGACTGCAGGTGTCGGGAGTTGAAATGTTTTTCTCGGGATTGGCATTAAGTCTTCGTGCCATTTCTGATTTCAAAAATTCATTCAGAATGATCAAGCACCATCTAAGGCCATACAGCGGCAGGTAGCAGTTCAGACGGGCCGAAAAATCTGGGTCATTTTGGAACACGAATTCAGATGCAACTAACCACTTCTTTCGCAATTCATTGCCCAAATGCATACCTGGGTGCCAATAGAAATCACTGACCAGCTTCACAGGGTCATCCCATCCAAAATATTCGAAATCATAAAACATATTGGTGCCACAAGTCAACCGAAGCGCGTTATGTGATCCAAAATCCGATGGGCTAGCAATTTGAAATGACCGGGCAAGAGGCACATGGAATAAATCGCCGCCGCGCGACTTGGCGCGAGATACGGCATTCTCCAGTGCCGATCGAAGCTCGTCCGTGATGAAAGCAGCTAGGTCTGGGTTAGCAACAACAGCAAGCTTTTGAATACGTACTTCGATTTGATTTGCAATATCCAAACCAGATAAGCATGCCTCTGATGCAAGTGGAAATTCAGAAAAGACGCAAGATTTATGACTGTCAAAATGAAGCCGTCGAGAAAAATCGATGGCAGCGTCTACAAAGGACGCATCCGTATCACCAATAGGCATACCGTCCAGCCACTCGTAAATACCCCATCCAAGGTGTTCGCTGCTTGCAATTGCCTGGTTTACCGGGTAGCCAAGTTCGGCAAGTTTTTGACAAGCAGAAAACTCAGTATGGAGCCGCGTCCGTTTATCGAGCTGCAAGTCAGGATAGACCTTCAGGAGGTAATTTCTTGAGGTGCTCCCGGTGAGTTTGTAAACACGACTGTTGCCCCGACCCGGTTGAACAAAAGCCTTATTTACCTTTAATTCAGGGAACAAGTGTTGAATTGCATGGCAGACCTCTACCTCTGACCATGGTCCAAGAATCTGGGCTGTCACGTCGCGCCAAGATCCGGCAGTAGTATTACCGGTGACATGGTGTGAGCCAGACGGTGAGAATAAGACCTTACTCATGTCTGAAGGAAACTCAGGTTCTCCAAAAACCTCAATTAAATCGTCGATAAAATGGGTGCACCCCAGATTGCGGATGCGATGAATCTTGTCTTGACGAGTCGATTCAAAAAACACATTCTCCTTCTTCAAGTAGTATTGACTATCGTTAATAAATTTATTTTTCTCTAACCAACGTAGAGCTTGGCCCCGAAGCGGTACCCGCTCGGGGTCGAAATGACCGAATTCGGACTTATGACTCACCACAAAGACTTCGTGACCCCGTATATTCGCAAGGTAGATGAATTCGTGAATACCGGGGAATGCTGTGGCACGTAACATATGCTTACCATACACCTGCCCCTGTAACCGCTGCCATCCGATGTCACCATCGGTAAGGCTTTGAATTTCACGCTTAACCTCAAACTTGGTAGAACAGTTTTCCACAGATTGAATACCTAAGAGGGCAGCAACCTCCAAGAACGCTTGGTCGTAACAAGCGATCGTGTTGTCAAAATCTATTCCAATGCGCAACATCAATTTAGCTCAATACTTTGCATACGCTTAATATTGAAATAACGCTCGTCGCTCAATGAGTTTGGTAACAGTCCTTGCTCGAGTGCATTTTTGATGTCACGACTCGCTTCAGCGATAGAATGAGAAGGCACGAATCCCAAGAGATCTGCAATCTTTTGAGAGGAAATATGGTACGAACGATTGTCGTTTGTCGGCGTTGCAACGAGTTTCACATCCTCACCCATGACCGACTGGACCGTTTGGGCTAACTCCAGCACAGATTGATTTTCTGTACCGACATTGAATATTTCACCGGCGATCTTCTCTTTTGGCGCACGGAGGACTACCAAATAAGCGTCAACCATATCAGCGATATGAATATTCGGACGCAATTGCTTGCCACCAAAGACGCTGATCTCGCGTTTGTGAAATGCTAAGTTGGTAAGAATATTGACAACGACATCAAGGCGTTGGCGTGGGGAGTAGCCGCAGACCGTCGCTGGTCGGATGGTGACGGTGGTGAATTCGGGTGACTCGTATCTCTTCAAAATCTTCTCGCAATCAGCCTTGAATTTCGAGTAGTCCGTCAGCGGCTCCAAAGACATACCTTCATGGACATTTTTCTCTTCCTTAACACCATAGACTGATGAGGACGAGGCATAGATAAACCTTTTAACGCCAGCTTGTTGGCTGATCTGAACCAGTGGCTCAAACGCATCCAGATTAATTGACTTTCCTAAGTTTGGATTCAACTCAAAACTTGGGTCGTTCGAAATGCAAGCCAGATGAATAACTGCATCATGCCCCGTTATGGTCTGCTTTAACAATGCTTGATCCCGGATATCCCCTTTGATCAAAGTTAGATTAGAGTGCGCTTGGATGACATCCTCACCATACATCATCAGATCCAAGACAGTGACATGGTGCCCTTCATCCAATAATTTAGGAACCAATACGGCACCAACGTAGCCGGCACCACCTGTAATATAGATACGATTAAGTTTGTTTGTCATTGCGATTACTCTCCAGGTTATTTGAATTGCTTGGTAATTTGTCGGTGGCACCACTAGGTCCGAGGTATTTAAACCAATCGTGGGTAGCTGATGCAATGGTCTCAGGCGTCCAGACCGGTGCGTTTCGCCAATAGTCGATGTCCTCAAGTACCTTGGCGACACCGTCCTCGATGGAAACCTGGGGCTGCCAGGCCAAGTCTTGGCTGATGGAACTGATATCCGCAAAAGTACAGTCAGGCTCACCCGGTCGCTTGGGAATGTAAATTTTTTCACCGCCCAGAAGTTCGACCAGGCGGTTAACCGAGACGGTCTTGCCACTTCCGACGTTGTAAATTTTCCCAGTTTGGCGGCTTTGGGCGACAGTCATAAGTGCTGACGCGATGTCTGTTACGTAGGTGAAATCTCGGGTCTGGCACCCATCACCCACAATGGTGAATGGTTTGCCGCCAAGCTTTTGCGCCAAAAATACACCCAAGACGGCACCATAAGTGCCTGACGTACGCGATCGGGTGCCATAGACGTTAAAAAACCGCGTTGACACTGCTGGTAATTTATAAACTTGCGCCCAATGCATTACCAATTCTTCTCCCATGCGCTTGGTGAGGGCGTACGGATATTGGGGTCGTATGGCTGCGGATTCTGCTGTCGGATATGCGTCCGGAATACCGTAACATGACGAAGAAGCTGCATAAACAAAACGTGCCACACCGGCTTGGGTACAAGCTTGCAGCACATTGAATGTGCCATCAACATTGGCCCGAAAATAGGGCCCCGGCTGCTGGATGCTGGGTACGATATCTGCAAGTGCGGCCAAATGAAATACCCAGTCGTTTTTTTCTATCAATTGCATCCAGGGGCCAGCCGTTGCAATATCGCATTCGTGAAGTTCAATCGCGGATCGCACATGCGCTAAGTTTTCTGGGCGGCCCGTGCTGAAATTGTCTAAAACGGTAACTTGATGGCCCTGGGCCAACAATGCGTCTACCAAATGGCTACCGATAAATCCTGCACCTCCTGTAACGATTGCTTTCATTTTATTGCTTTGTTGAAAGGTTTTGTAGGCTGAGCCATTGCATACACATGTGACCGACAATCAGTTGCAGATCCTCTGCGATTTGCATGTCATGCACTTCAAAATGTATGGGAAACTGTGCGAGATCTTTACACCGTCCACCGGTGAATCCGAGTACAGCAAATGTTGCTAATCCCATTTTGTTCGCCCGATCAATAGCATTCACTACGTTAGGGGAGTTCCCGCTTCCTGAAAGAACAACCAAAACATCGCCAGGATTTCCCTTAACACGAATTTGCTCAGAATAAATATTATCATAGCCGATATCGTTCGCGAGACAGGTGAGTACGGCACTGTTGGCGCTCAAGGACTCGGATCTGAGGCCTGTGCCGTTGCCTTTGCCCGCGCCATATATAAAATCATTTGCCAAATGGTTCGCATTGCCTGCGCTACCACCATTGCCACAAAAATAGATGTTGGAGCCAGTCTTCCAAGCCTGCAACATAGCAGCACCAAGCTTTGGAACTTCGCCCATGGCATCTAATTTCAAAGCGCTAACCAAGTCCGAAGAGTATTTACTTATAATTGTATGCATATTGCAAGCTTTCTTATATGTACTAAAGAAAAATTAATGATATCATTTAACTGTGCTGACATCGACCAAATCACCGAGCCAATCAAGATGCTCAGTCACATAACAGCCTGTCCTGTTTCCAGTTCGCTTGACATAATTGGGCGACGTGTTATCTCCTGCAGCTACCATGTATGCTATTTGCGTAAGTTCATCTGCTTCACCATCAATCGGAATTAGGTATTCGGAGAAATCAGTATGTACGCAAAGTTCTGGGACGGAATACTGGTATGTTCCAGCGAACTCATTTCCCTTTTCCGGATGGGTTGCGGACTGAAACCCTAACGATGAATGTCCGATCGCCGCTTCTGGGGAATACGAAACTAGTTGGGTGATTTTGAAATTCTTGAACGCCGTCATCATGATTAGCATGGACATGCCGTTATTTCCAATAATTACATTTCCAGCAAGACGACAAAATGGAATCACGTCCTGAATTGGAAGGTTAATCGGAGTAGTGCCTGGGATCGGCATTTGGGGTAGGCCATTGAATGGATTAAGACCTCCTACATTGGTAAATACCGTTAACCCCTTGCTTATCAATTCCTTTGCTAAAGTATTCCAGAAAATTTGTGGAAGTTTCGGAGCGGAATTATTGATGGGGCATAACAATACGGAACGTCCAATCCGTAAGCCAGACTGAATGGCATATCCAAGAACTCTATGTTCTGTCTCAACAGACATGGTTGGCGGTTCCAGCTTGGCATTCCAAGGCAGGTGTAGAACAAAGCGGACACAGTCAATTTCACTCAATCCACCGCGGCCGGGGTATTTACTTAGGAATCTGATGCCATCCGAGTATCTAAAGCCACGATCAATCCAGCATGCACTAAAAGGTTGGTCAATCTCTAGACGGTCCTGTGGAATATAGCCGCTTCGGAGTATAAGTCTCATCGTGTCATCAGATATAACTACAACTTTTATAAATTGATGTGCATACATGTCGATGACATGCTGATGTTTAGGGGTTATAACAACGATGATGTCGTGTCCATGTTGCTTTTTGAATTCTCCAGCAAGAGCGCAAAACTGAACAGTTTCTCCGATGTTGTAACCACACAATATGATCCATGACGGCGTATCCTTAATGCGCACCGTATCATTAAAAAAATTGTCGAAATTTTGAAATAATGGAATCATTAATATATTCTCGATTTAAAATTAATTATCTAATTGTTGCGTTCGAGATTAATGGTTCTTTGATTTTCCCAGGAAAATCTAATAAACTTAGTAGGTTTTTTTATACCGTTGTTTATTTTGTTGAGTGCAAGTGCCTCGTTTAGGGTGCTAGAACGATCCAATTTATTGGTCTTGAAGTTCGTATCCTTGAATAAGGGAGTATTTCCCAATATCAACCGTTTCCCACCATAAAACTCCCAGACGTAAGGTAAATAAATGTCCTCAAATCCGTAGTGGCCCGCAAAATCTTCATCGTACATACAAGTAGTCTTGAATCTTTGCGTATTCGCGAGAAAAGTGTTGGGATGGACGTCCAGTTTCTTTTTCAGATTGCTATCAATAAAGTCTTGCACGTAGAAATAGTACATGCAGTTTTCTTCTAATTCCCGAATTGACTTCAAAATGAGCTGAACGCAATTTGCAATTGGTATTTGATCGATGTCAAAGAATAAAACCCAGGGCGACTCCGCCATAAAGCAGCCTAGGTTCCTGGAACCTGCTTGGTTCCAGGGAATGTCATCGATGACCCGATAAGCCTTGAGATTAAGCCCATTGCTTGCCGGGACGACCGGCTCGTCAGAGCAATCATCGACAATGATGATTTCGAATTGAGCACGGTCTTTCGCGTCTAAGAGGCAAAGTGCATCCAATAAGGCCTGTACCTTGTGGTGGCCATTGAGGTGGTGTGTCACCAGCGACAAAGAAATGCGGTCGTTCGTCATCATACTTAGCGTATCGTTCTTGGTGCAGTATTTCGGGGTGCTGTATGGTTAGTTCTTACATTGTCATTGAGCGCTTTTGATGCACTCAACGCACAAACTTTCGGCTGCCCTAAGAGGGGCATAGGGTTCTATTTCCTGGATATCACTTAATGCGCTCTCTTGAAACATAGTTTTCCGCACGTCAGTGAATCCGGTCTGGTTGAGAATGTGGTTTACGGTCTCATAGTCGTATCCCATTTTGTGACCGTGGTTGTGTAGCATGCCCATGAATACCGCTCCACGTGTGGGATAAAGCAGCTTGTCGTCGGACAACGCTTCTTTTCGGTAGGCATCAAAGAAGAAGTCGTCTTCCTCCATATATTTTTTAGAAAATGTACCCAGATCGGGAACCAGCAGTCGCATGGTTGCACCAGGCTTTAGCACCCTATTGCATTCCTTTAAAAACTGAATCCCTTCTGTGTTGGTAAGATGCTCCAACATGTGTGAGTGGTAGACGACATCCAGACTGTTGTCAGACGCTGGTATCCCGTGTGTTAAATCGAAATTGAGTAGGACTGTGTCCTGCACACCGTTGGGATTTTCATAGAGCTTGTCTTGCTCTAGGTTGGTCCAAAACCCGATGTTCAAATAATTCTTTAAAAAGATGATCCCACACCCGAGATGGAACTTCTTGAAGCTTTCTGAGTAGTCTGTGGTCATGTGTCGCTCGCATGGGATGTTTCTGGGCCTCAAAACCCGTCAATCGGGGTAGTGCGCCAGTGGTAAGCAAAATGAGTGCCAACGGAAATCTGCAGTTGCGGTCGCGTTCAGGGGCTATTCGATGGTTTCCCGACAGCCGCATCCGCATCTGTGTTCATGGGGGGCAAGGGTTGGAGTTCGCTTGGAAGTGACGGGATGGCCTCAGTACAATCTGGGTGTAACTTTCTGCTGAGGCGCGCGCGTGGCCCATGAGCCCAAAGTCGACAACTTTCCGACAGCGTGGCTTGCGCGTTCGCGCTTGGCTCTGGCTTGGGTAGGCTTTGCTTGCCTTCTATCAATGTGCACTTAATGGTATTGCCATGAAAATATGTCTGGTCGAATTCAATCTCGCCTATCCCAATGCAGGTTCTCTTTCTTCCTATAACGAGGTTGTTGAGTCGTATTACTGGGGTTTCCATGCACTTGGCTTTGCGGTGGAGCGCAGAGTAAATCATCACAATCCAGAAGCGAGAAATATTGTTTTTGGATACCAGATTCCAATTCAATTGGGTTTAATTGATACATTCCCATCTGATACTATTTTTTTTAATCTCGAGCGCTTGGTTGGCGTGGATCCAAATGATTCTTGGTCCAAGACGGTTGCAGGAAAATTCCAAATTTGGGATTATAGTCACAGTAACGCTGTCTTTTGGAGCATGCTTAACCCAGCTTTCCCTGTTTATTTTGCTAAGACCTCTTATGCCCCAATTTTGGAGAAGATTCCGCAGGATGTTCCGTTGGATATCGATGTTTTGTTCTATGGAAGTTTGACTCATATCCGTTTGGAGTCTTTGAACAAGATTTCAGTGATGCGGCAGAACTTGACGGGGCTTTCAGTCTGCACTCTAAGTAATATTTACGGTAAGCAACGCGACGACCTTATCGCCCGCTCAAAGGTAATTTTAAATTTCTCGAATGGTATTAACTTTGAAATTGTCCGGGTTTCGTACCTGCTTGCCAACAAGAAAGCGGTCCTATGCATTGCAGACGGAGACGGGGTGCAGGTTGAAGATGATTTACGCCATGGCGCGCTGAAGTTTGTCAAGACACAGGACGTTTTTGAGGTCTGCCAGGCAATGGTGGATGACGATGAAGGCCGCGAGAAATACGCCAACGCGGGTTACGAGGTTTTCAAGCTACGCGATATCCGTGATGTGATCGGAGGTTTTTTCATCCATAAAGATCCGTATTGATTAGGATCAAGACGATCCGTTGAACTGTGGGCTATCATGTCTGTTGATATTCCTCACGAACAAATAGGTTGAAAAATTCATATTTTTTATAACATTATGTTTTCGAACATGTTATTCAAAAGTTAATTTTGTTTGTTGTAAGATCGTGACGACGCATATGAAAGGTTGACTATGGCTGTTAGATTGACAATGCTTGAGCACTTTAAGGCTGGCGTTTACCTTGATGTCGTACGCGATACACACACCAAACTAATGTACTCACAGTTCGGGGAGGACTCGCTGGTTTTGGATATTCTCGTTCACGATATTCAAAGACCACACGGTGGCTTTTATGTTGATGTAGGTGCATTTCACCCTCGCTGGCTTTCCACTACTAAGCTACTGAAGTTTTTGAACTGGACTGGAATTAATATTGATGCCAACGAGGATGTTATTGCATTGTTCAATAAGGAACGGCCCGAAGATATTAACGTTTGCTGCGGGGTTGGTTCTGCAGAGGGGCAACTCGTTTATCACATGTTTGAAGGTGGTGCGGTGAAAACGCTTAGCTCAGATATGGCGCAACATCAAATTAATATTGGTGCTAAATTGGTCGAATCAAAGTTAATTCTCGTGAAAACGATTAACCAAATTCTTGAGGAAAAGCTACCAACTGGACAGGCAATTGACTACATGAACGTGGACTTGGAGGGCCTCGATCAGGAGGTAATCGAGAGTCTAGATTTGTCAAAGTTTCGACCTGCCGTTATAAGTATTGAGATTTTTAATGTCGATCTGCTGAGCCTCGGAGGTGATCCGATAGTATCCTATTTGCACCATAACCGATATAAGCTGCTGGCTGTTGCGCGAGCGACGTATATCTTTGTTGATCTAGACCAGTCTAAGCTTTTATACCAGTAGCCTAGAGCAGCTAAGTGAAGTGCGCACGTGCCTGCAGGAGTATTTGTATTGCTTCATTCACTCAGTTTTTATCATCTTCCCTCGGGTGGCGAATTGGACCCACGATCACAGAACAGTATTCCGTTATGCCATAGAGGGCGGCATAGTCGGCAGTGAAAAAATATATGTCCAGTTGACGGAAGAATGGGCTAGTGGCGCCCTTTCGACAGGAAAATGGTGATAAATCCAAAACCCAAAAAAGCCACCCGAAGGTGGCTTTTTCACGAAGCAGCTTGCGCCGCTGCCGTTTGGCTTACTTGAGCAAGGCCAGCACGCTTTGGGGCTGCTGGTTAGCTTGCGCCAGCATGGCGGTGGCGGCTTGTTGGATGATCTGGGTTTTGGCCAACTTGGTCGTTGCGACCGCATAGTCCGTATCTTCAATACGGCTGCGTGATGCAGACATATTGGTGGAGATATTGTCCATGTTGTCGGCAGCATAGGTCAGTTGGTT
Source organism: uncultured beta proteobacterium (assembly GCA_903928325.1). GTDB lineage: Bacteria > Pseudomonadota > Gammaproteobacteria > Burkholderiales > Burkholderiaceae_C > Allorhodoferax. The sequence goes on from CAIYQF010000289.1 coordinate 23,183, forward strand.
GATACCGGCTCCCAGAGCAGCGCGCTGGGCGTTGACGATGTCGAGTGCCGAGTCCAGCAGGCCGACGGCCGTGGTGCCGGTGGCGGCAGTTTTGACGTCCGATGTACCCGACAAGCCCAAGCCAGCCAGTGTGGTGGCTGTGGTGGTGGTGATCGTGATCGCACCGGTGGATGCACCGCTAGACGACGCGCCGATGGTAAAGGTCTGCGCCGCGCTGGTGGTGATACCGTTCCACTTGGTTTCGCTGGCGACCTTACCGATTTGCGTTGACAGGGCTTGGTATTCAGCGTCCGAATAGCTCATCTGCGTGGTCGAGTAGGTGCCCGATGTCGACTGCACGGCCAGTTCACGCATGCGTTGCAGCATGTTGGTGGTTTCGATCAAAGCGCCGTCGGCGGTTTGCAGCAAGCTGACACCGTCGTTGGCATTGCGCACAGCCTGGTTCAGGCCGCGAATGTCCGCCGTCATGGTGGACGTGATGGCTGCGCCAGCTGCATCGTCTGCGGCCGAGTTGATACGTTTGCCGGTCGACAAGCTTTCCATCGCATTTTGCATGTTGCGTGCATTGACTTTGATCGAGCTTTGTGCAAAGAGTGAGCTGACATTGGTGTTAATAACTGACATGGCGTAACTCCTAAAAATTTAAAAATGGTCCAAAAGGTGCAATCTGACAGAATATTTCATCACTTGGATTCAACTACTGCTAGGTCACTACAGAAAGTAAAACTGCACCTTCTGTTACTGAATGAATCGGCGGCTGAAATATTTTCTTTAACGAAAACTTGAAAAAAACTAGGTTTTGTTGTTGTAAAGAAGACCTTTCATATCGGCGATCTTGTGAGAAAGCGTCATGAAGTCTTCGCTTGGTATTTGGCGGACCACTTCACCCGACTGGGTGTTGCGTACCGTTACTACCGTGCGCTGGGAAACCTGGTCAAACGAGAAGCCCAGGCCTTGCTTGCCAGAGCTCACCTGCTCGTTGAGCATACTGAGCACTTCTTGCATGTTTTGACGCAGTTTGCCTGCGTCGTAATTGGTTTGCATGGGTTTTGGTGCGCTGACCTTGGGTGTTTCCACCACGGGCGCAGCGGATACCTGGCCGCCGGGGCTAACTGGCGGCCCTATGGGCGCAGGGCTGCGTCCTATATTGCTGATACTTTGTACATCGGATCCCATATGTGCCGTCCTTTCTTAAGACATTGAATTTGCCGTCACCTGACGGTCGTCTGCAATGGGGGTCCATGCAGAAGGGCAATCAGTGATAGGGGAATCGGCAGCGCCGTGGAAAACTTGAGCCGCTACGCGACATTAGTTTTTGGTGTAGGTGGACATCATCCCGTCAAACGTGCTGGTGAGGCCGGTTTGGGTCGATTTGCTTTGGCCGACCATGGCTTCCATGACGCTGAACTGCTTGGTGTAGTTGGTCAGCAGGTCGGCCATACGGATATTGAGCTTGTCGAGCTCTTTGTTGTAGGCGGTAATCTGGGCCGTGGCATTGCTGCTTTGGGAGAGCAGGGTGCCGGTGCTCGACAGCATGGTCGTCAGCGTGTTGATGGCTACGCCGGCCACACCGGCTACGTCGGCACTGGTTTCGCTGGTGGATATGTATTGGGTGTCAACGCCAGCGCTGAGCATGGTCACGACGTCTGAAAAGTTCGAGGCAAGTACCGTATCGAGCTTGGTGCTGTCCAGCGTAAGCGTGCCTTTGGAGTCGACTGATACGCCCAGGTCCCGAAGCGCCGATATGCCGTTGCTAGCGGTGGCCGATGTACCAAAAACAATGGTGCGCAGTTGGTTTTGTAGGCTTTGAACAGTGCTGTCACCCACCAGGCTGGCTCCGTAACCGGAAACCGTAGAGTTCTTGTTGGCCGCCTCTTTGAGCACGGTGTTGACGTCGTTATAGGCCGTTACCAAAGAGGAAATGCTGGTTTTTACCGCGGTGGTGTCGCGCACCAAATCCACGCTGGTGGCGCTGCTGGTCACGCTAGAGAAGTTTAGCGTCACACCGGGTATGGCGTCGCTGACCTGGTTGGTGCTGCGCGTCAGGCTCAGACCGTCAACCGTCAGGGTGGCGTCGGTCGGCGCCGTGGTGGTGAAGCTCAGGTCACCGCCAGAGATCGAAAATGCCTTGTCCGTTCCGGTGTCGCCATTGACGACGATCTGGTAGCCGCTGTCGGTCTGAATCAGCGCAGCGGTCACGCCCAGGTTGGCTGCATTGATGCAGCTCACCACACCAGCGGGGGTGGCATTTGCACTGCTAATGGAGACGGTTTGCGCTACGCTGCTAAACGCCAAACCGTCCAACGTAATGTCAAACGCGGTGCTGGAGTTGACCGCATCGGTGGTCGTGGTGTATGCCGAGCTGACCGAGCGCTGGGGTGTAGCCAGCGCCGACACCGTCACCGAATGGTTGCCGGCTGTTGCCGCGGAGCTGGTGGTGACATAAAACGCATTGGTCTGGGCGCTGCTCACGGACACGGCGCTGAAGTCGGTCTTGGTATTGAGCGACTCGAAAGCGGTCTTGAACGTCGCCAATGAGCTGGCCACGGCCGCGTAGCCCGCTATACGCGCCTGGGAGGCTGTTATTTTTTTGTCTATCGCGTCTTTGCGTGGTGTTTTTTCCGCGTCGACCAGGCTTTGTGCCAGGGCTTTGACGTCCACGCCTGAGCCTGCACCCAAAGCGCTTACGACATTGGGGTTGCTGGCCGTCGTGGTGCTGGTGGAGCTAACGGCAGTGGTCACAGCGGTTCCTGTTGGGTTTGTAGGCAGTCATGATGCAAAGGAATTCGACGCGAGCGCCATAAGCTTGAGGTGCCAGATCTATTTGATGTAGTTAAACAGGCTGAGCTGCGATATTTTCCCGAAGCTGTCTTGCGCGGCTTGCAATGACAGCATTTGCTGCTGCATTTTGGTAATTGCGCTGGCGTAGTCCAGGTCTTCAATGCCCGATAAAGCCGTCTGCAGGTTGAGCTTGGTGCTGTCGAGTGCCGTGCCTTGTTGCTGTACGACCTGGCTGTCGCTGCCGCTTTCGGACCGCGCCAAGACGACACCTTGCTGCAAGCTGCCCATTTCGGTGATACCGCGTTGGATGGCCGCCGTGTCTGGCGCTGCCACACCCTTGGTCCACACGCCGGCCACCAGATCGTCAATGGATTGAAAAAAGCCCACACCCGTCGCGCCGCTACCGTTGTCGCGCACCACGCTGACAAAGGCGCTCGTGCCTGGGCGGTTGGTATTGATCGTGAGTTGCTCACCCACGGCCACGCGGGTGCGTGACTGGTCGCCTTGGTAGACCACGGAGCCGTCGCTTTGGCTTGCAAATGCCTGGGTACGGGTGCGGCTGCCAGAAAATATGAAATTGCCGCTCGTGCTTTGGCTGTTGGCCAAGCTCAAAAGCTGGTTGCGCAGGCCCTTCATCTCGCCGGCTATCGCTTGGCGGCTGGTGTCGCTTTGGGTTCCGCTATTGGCTTGGATGGCAAGTTCTTTGAGGCGCGTAAGAACATCATTGGCATTGCCCAGAATTGTGTCTTCATTGTCCAGGTTGGTTTGTACCGAGTCCAGGGTGGCGGAGTAGCTGTCCTGCCGCGCAATGACAGACTTGAGGCGGGTAATGGCCGCGGCCTGGTCGGGGGCATCGCTGGGGTTAAGTACTTGCTTGCGCGCTGCAATTTGTGCCTGGGACTTGGCCAAGTCGTTTTGCACATTGTTCATTTGTGTGCTGGAGCGCTCAAACAACAGGTTGGTGGATATTTGCATGGTGCGCCCTGTTAATTAGTGAACTTGCAGCATGCTGTCAAACAGGGCCTGGGCCACGCTCAGCACTTTTGCAGCGGATTGGTAAGCCTGCTGGAAGCGGATCAGGTCTGCCGCCTCTTTGTCCAGGCTCACGCCAGAGAGTTGGTCGTGTGCGGTGACCGCCTGGTCGTGCACCACGGTGAGCGCGGTTTGTGAAATGGTGGCTTGGCGGGCAATATTGCCCATTTCGTTGACCTGGTCGATGTAAGCGTTGGAGAGCGTTTTTCCGCCCACCACGTTCTTGTTTTCCAGTGCAACCATGGCCAGCATATTGTCATTGTTGCCAATGCCGTCCTTGTTGCCGTCCAAGCCAAATGTGTCGCCCGACTTCGGGGGCGCGGTAAAGGACAGGTTCAAACCCTGGTAGCTGATTCCGGGGTCCAGCACCGTCGGGTCCAGGGTGCGCTGTGCCAGCACGGTTCCGGTGTTGGTGTCGGTAATGGTGTAGGCCGTGTCGGACTGAAAGCTCACCTGCATGGGTTGTGAACGCAGCGCTTGCTTTGCGTCGATGGGCTTGCCGGCGTAGCTTGCCGAGACCGTGGCTATGCCGCCGCCGCTTACAAACACCAGCAAATCATCTTTGGCCGCACCGTTGATGAACGCGCCGGTCCTAAAGCCCAGCTTGGCCAGGTCGGACGGGCTGCCGTCCGGGGCCATACCGAGTTGAATGGGTTTGCTGATGGAGTTGCCATCTGCGTCTATGAGCGGCTGGGTGAGGCTGATTTGGCCGCGGTAAACGCCGGGGTTCAGCCCCAGAACGTTGGTGGAATTGGACGCTGGGGCTGAGGTTGCGGCAATAGTGATGTCGCTGGCATCCGAGTTGGTCAGCAAGAACTGGCCGTCGGACGTGATGCGGGCGTTAAAGCTGCCCGATCCTGCGGTGTTAATGGCATTGGCCAAGCCCAGGGCGGTGGTGGCGTTGGACGTGTCCACCGTGGTGCCGTTGATTACCAGCGGCATGCCAAATTTGAGTTGCGCCGGATCTAGGCGAATTTCGTTGCTTGCAGTGGCGGTCACACCAGTTTGCGTGGACACGGTGTTGAGCCAATCGGCCACGGCACCCGCCTGCAGCGTGCTGCCATCGGAGGGCGCGTCCAGCGCACCCAGTGTGACGCCGTTTAGGGTCAGGGTATTGGCTGCGATACCGCCGGCAATGGCCTGCAATCGGTCGCCTTGCAACAGGGCTGGTTTCGGGTTGTAGCTAGCGATCTTCTCGTTGCTGTCGTACACCGGCTGCATTTGTACTTGCGCCTGCGCACCGTAGAAAACGGCCATGCCTTTGTAGCTCAGGTCCGTGCCTTGGCTAAACGCCATGCCCGCACTGCTGCTCAAGGCCAAGGGCGTGCGTGCAGGTGTGGTGGGGTTGGACGTGATAAGCAACTTGGTGTTGTCGTTGGGGTCCAGGGCAATATCGGTGATGCCTGCCGCTACGGCCGCGTCGCCAGCCAGGATGCTGGCTTTGCCTGTTACCACCAATGCCGCAGTGTCCGCCGCTGTGTTACCCGTGGTGGAGTTGGGTATCTCCACGCCCAAAAAGCTTTGTGCGCCGGTGGCGGTGCCGGTGAGTTGCACTGACTGTTTGCCCGCATTGAGGTATTGGTCGCTGTAGGTGGCCCCGGCTGCGAAGCCGTTTTCTGGCGTCATGACGGCACCCAACAGCGCGCTGTCCGTGGCCATGGACTGGCCCAGTACCTGGCGCCCATCGCGGGTCAATACCTGGAGTTGCTGGCCGGGCTGCAAACTGTCGAGGTAGATGGCCACGTCTTGCATGCCGTTGGAAATGGTAGCTACGGCGGTTGCCGGTACGCTGCTGGACACACTGATGGCGCGTGCGGCACTGGCGTTGTTGTTGTTGACCAGCGCCTGCTGCAAGGGCGGTTGGCCTGCAGGCGGGGCAGCGCCAGCGGGTGGATCGCTGAAGTTGACGCTTGCGTTGGTGCCGCTGGTGTTGCTGCTGCCCTGGATGACACGGAACTGGGCCGCTGCAGCCACCAACATGGGGTCTTGAAGTGCCAGGCCCATGCCGCCGGATGGTGAGGTGGCTTGGGGGTCAAACTTGAACAGGGCCTGGCCGGGGTTGCCGTAGCCATCGATTCCTTGCTGCTGAACGGCGTTACTTTCCTTGGCAAAGGTTTGTGCCAGGTTATCAAGCGCGCTGCGGGTGCTGCCCAATACCTGCTCGCGAAACGACATCAATCCGGCCAGGCTGCCGCTGGTGATGCCTGTGAGCGACATGGGTTTCCCGTAGGGGTCGTAGATGAGCGGTATTTTTGCGCTGCTCGGGTCATCAGGGCCAGCGCCAATATCCGTGGATTTGGTGCCGCTGACCACGACGTCTTGCGTAATCGACGCACCCAGGCTCACGGTGACGCTGCCGTTGGGCGTGAAGGACGTGGTGATGTGGGACAGACCCGAGAGCTGGCGCAGCAGCAGATCGCGCTGGTCCAGCAGGTCGGGCGACTGCTTGGCTTCGGTGGGTTGCTTGGTGAGTTGACCGTTGACCAAAGCGAGCTGCTTGGTCAGGGTATTCATTTGGGCAACCGTGTTGCTGACGGTGTCTTTGGTTTCGCTTTGTATCAGGTCCAGTTGCCCAGAGAGCTGTCCAAAGCGCTGCGCCACACCCTGGGCGTCGCGCACAAAGCTGCTGCGCAAAATGCTCGACGACGGGTCTACTGACAGTGCGCGCGCGGAGGTGAAATACTGGTCAAAAGCCGTGTTCAGGCCCATGGTGGCACCGCCCATAACGTCGATGACGCGGTTGGCATAGCTCACCATTGGTCCTTGGCTGGCCAGGTCGCTGTTGGTGTTGCGCAGGTTGGACTCGACAAATGCGTCGTACTGCCTCTGGATGTTGTCTACCGCAACGCCGGTGCCAAAAAACAAGCCGCCCGATTTTGCGACCGGCATGGCCGACAAGGTGACCGATTGGCGTGAATAGCCATCGGTGGCGACGTTGGCAATGTTGTTACTAACCGTGGAGAGCGCGCTTTGGTAGGCAATGACGGCATTGCCTGCGATGCCTGCGACATCACTCATGGTGCGCTCCGGTCATCGGCGGCGGTTTGGGCCTGGGCTTGCAGCGGCGCAAAGCGCTGTTGGAGCGACATAGGTCCACCGGTGCGTGGCACAGGCAACGCAGCGGGCGGCGCTCCATTGATCGCCATGGCTTTGGCGGGCTCGGGCAGCAAGCTCATGCTGCGCGCTTGCAGTGCGCTGGCGGTGCTCACTGGCGCGCTGTTGCCGTCGGGCATGTGCTTGACCAGCATGTCGGCCAGGCCCAGGCTGTTGCGCTTGGCCATGGCCATGGAAACTTCTTTGTCAAACATGCCTTCAAACGTGTCCTTGCCAGCGGACTCCACCAGGTCGCTCTTGGGCGTGGCGTCGCGCATGGTTTTCATCATCATTTGCAAAAACATGGCTTCGAACTGCTGCGCGGTTTCGCGCGTGGCCGCTTTGGCGTCGGTGCGTGCCTGGCCTTTGAGTTTGCCCAGGCCACCGAAATCGAGGTACGAGCCGGTCACGCCTGCGGAGGCAGCGGCCGGGGGGAGGGCGTTGGAGAGCGGGTCCATGGCAGTGCTAGGGGTGGTTTGTCTGGCTGGGTTTAGATCACCAGCAGCTCGGCGCGCAAGCTGCCCGAGCTTTTGAGCGCTTCGAGAATGGCAATCAGCGCCGAGGGCGTGGCGCCCACCTGGTTGACCGCGTCAACAATTTGGCGCAAGTCCACACCGGGCTGGAACAGGAACATGGGTTTGTTGGGTTCGCTGACTTTGATGTCGGCGTTTTGCACTGCCGCAGTGGTGCCATTAGAGAGGGCGCCAGGCTGTGACACCTCGTTGGTCACCGCCACCGATACGCTGATGGTGCCGTGCGTCACTGCCGCTGCCGTAACCCGCACATTGCGGCTGATGACCACCGTGCCGGTGCGGGCGTTAATGACCACGCGCGCCGGTGGCTCGCCGGGCTGCACGTCGATGTTCTCAATCAGGCTCATGAAGGAGACGCGTTGGCTGGTGTCCATTGGCGCGCGCACGACGATGGACACGCTGTCCAGTGCCGTGGCCACGTCGGCGCCAAACTTGGTGTTTATCGCTTGGATGATGCTTGAGGCGGTGGTGAAGTCACCGTCGCGCAGGTTCAAAAGCACGTTGTCGGCTTTGTCAAAGGGGTTGTCCACGGCGCGCTCCACCGTGGCACCACCCGGAATGCGGGCCGACGTGGTCACTCCGACGGCCACCTTGGAGCCCGCGCCACCGGCGTCCACACCCGTGGCAGTGAGCGAGCCCTGGGCCAGCGCATAGACCTGGCCGTCCACACCGCGCAAGCTGGTGAGCAACAGGCTGCCGCCGCGCAAATTGGTTGCCTTGCCGATCGCTGACACATTGATATCAATACGCTGGCCGGGCTTGGACATGCCGGGCAGGTCGGCCGTAATCATGACAGCAGCGACGTTTTTTAGGTCAATTTTTCCGGTTCCGCTGGAGGTGCTTTCAAAATCGCTGAGCGGGTTTTCCTGGCTCACCCCCATGCGGTTGAGCAGGGTCTTCATGCTTTGCGTGGTGAACGACAGGTCTGAACCGTCGCCCGTGCCTTGCAGGCCCACGATTAAGCCGTAGCCAATGAGCTGGTTGCCGCGCATGGCGGCCATGGTGGTGAGGTCTTTGATGCGGTCGGCGTGGGCCGCAGAAAACGGCAGCACCCACAGCAAACTGAGCAAGGACAGGGTGTGGAGAATTTTTTTCATGCGGTGCACCGGGTGTGGCCCTTAAAAAGGCCAAAGTTTGAGCAGGCCGCTGGTAGCCCAGCCCGCGCGGCTGGCGGCAGCCATGTCGCCGGTGCCGCGGTAGGTAATTTGCGCATTGGCCAGGCGGCGCGACTGCACCGTGCCGTTGGGGGCGATATCGTCCGGGCGCACGACGCCTGCGACTTGGATGATTTCTGCGCCCTCGGTCAGCGCAAGTTGTTTCTCACCACGTAAGACCAGGTTCCCGTTGGTCATGACGTCAATCACCGACACGGCGATCGAGCCGGTCAGGCTGGCCGTTTGGTCGGCGGTGCCACTGCCTTCGTTTTTGATGGTTCCGCCCAGCAGGTTGGCAGCGGGCAACAAGCCTGCGCCCATGGCCGCCGGAATCACGTCGTTGCTGGAGGTGCGCTTGACCACACCGCTTTGGGTGCGACCGGCCTGGGTGGATTCATTGAGCAACACGGTAATCACGTCACCGACCTGAAATGCGCGACCACGGCCAAAAAAGCTTTCGCTTTGCACACCGCTGTAGATGGCTCCGGTGACCTGGGCGGCTTGGCTTTGCGCAATCGGGTAGACCGGGCGAAAGCCCTCGGAGTGCGTCAGCGGCTCGCGCGGTAAGACCGAGCAGGCACCCAAAGCCAGGGACAGGGCGGCGGTCAACAGGGTTTTCATGGCCGTGCCTGCTTACATGTTTTGGTTGATGTACTTGAGCATGCCGTCCACGGCAGAGATGGCCTTGGAGTTGATCTCATAGGCGCGCTGGGTTTCGATCATGTTGACCATTTCTTCCACCACGTTCACGTTGGACGCTTCGAGCGTGCCTTGCATCAGGGTGCCGGCCCCTGCGGTGCCTGGCGCGATGACTTGCGGCACGCCGCTGGCAGGGGTTTGCAAGAGCAGGTTTTGGCCTGCGGACTGCAGACCGGCCGGATTTAAAAAGCGGGCGAGTTGGATTTGGCCCAGCACCTGCTGGCCCGCGCCGCCTTGCAGCTCCACCGACACGGTTCCATCGCGTCCGATGGTTACGCTGGCGGCAGTGGCCGGGATGGCAATCGAGGGTTGCAGCGGCGCGCCGTTGGATGTGACCAGCTGTCCGGTTGCCGACACTTTGAAGTTGCCGTCGCGCGTGTAGGCCGTGGTGCCATCGGCTTGCAGAATTTGGAAATGCCCTTCACCGGCAATGGCCAGGTCCAGCGGGTTTTGGCTGTTGACCATATTGCCCTGGGCGTGCAGTTTTTCGGTGGCCACCACGCGCACACCGGTGCCCAGCATCAGGCCGGTCGGGGCTTGGGTGCCCGCACCCGTCTGGCCACCGGCTTGGCGCACGTTTTGGTAGAGCAGGTCTTCAAATACCGCGCGGTCGCGCTTAAAGCCCGTGGTGTTCACGTTGGCCAGGTTATTGGAGATCACGTTCATGCGCGTTTGCTGCGCGTCGAGGCCCGTTTTGGCCACCCACATTGATGCGTCCATCGTCAGCTCCTTGGATTGTTAAGTTATGGCCTTACACGCAAAGTCCGTGCCCGAAAA
>CAIYQF010000290.1 GCA_903928325.1 uncultured beta proteobacterium
CCGTCCACTACCCGCCATTGACAGTCTTTTGGGCGCAACCGCCGCGCAGCATGGCTTGAGCATAGTGACTCGCAATGGAAAAGATTTTGCTGACATGGGCTTGGACATCATCAACCCATGGGCAACTTAAAGGCAGAGCACTGTCGGTGATGGCGAGTGCGTATTCCGGTGATCGTGAACGCTGATTCCGGTCGACCGTGAACGGTGCCGCAGCGTGCGATATTGCGCACTTAAATTGTAGGCGGTCGTTCACGATCGGTCCGTTTTGGGCTTCCTGGTTGCCTGATTTGATCTGCTCAGCGCAGAGACTCGCCCGTCAGGGTGAAACGATGATGGCGCTGCATTAAGCGGTCCAGCATGGCGTCTGCGATAGTGGCGTCCCCAATCCAGGCATGCCAATGCTCGATAGGTAACTGGCTGGTGATGATGGTGGCCTGGTTGGCAGCCCTGTCGTCAACGATCTCCAGCAAGTCCGCACGCGTTTGGCTGTCAATGCCCGCCATGCCCCAGTCGTCAAGCAGCAGCACATCGGTCTTTGCCAATTGCAGCAGCCACTTGCCAAAGGTGCCGTTGCCATGGCGAATACGCAACTCCTCCCCCAATCGGGGCACCCGTTGGTAGAACGCAGAGCGCCCCCGGCGGCAGGCGTATTGGGCTAGCGCGCAGGCCAGCCACGACTTGCCCACCCCGGTGGCGCCAGTGATCAGCACGCTGTGGCCGCTGGCAATCCAGTCGCCCAGCGCCAGGCTCCTCACCGCCTTGCGATCCAGACCGCGCCCGGCGCTGGTGTTCAAGTCCTCAATACTGGCCTGGTTGTACTTCAGCTTGGGGTCTTTGAGCAAACGGGCCTGGCGTTTGTCATTGCGCCAATGCACCTCCCTGTCCACCAGCAAGCTCAGGCGCTCCTCAAAGCTCAGCGCCGTCATACCGGATTGGCTGAGTTGTTCCTGCAGCCCCGTGGCCATGCCGGGCAAGCGCAGGCCGCGCAGTTGTTCAATCGTCGTGTTCATCATCATGGGAATTCCTGTTGTAGCGTGTGTTGCTGTCATTCGTTGGGCGTCTTTGCTCACTGGTAGTTGCCAGGGCCCCGCACATGGGCATGCGCCGGGCTGGTCCAATCCGGCGCGGTGCTGGGCACAAGCTGGTCACGACCATTGACCAAGATCTCGCGCACATGGGTGCTGTTGGTGGTACCCAGGTCCAGCGCCACCACGGTTGCGGTCAGTCACAAAAGCCTTTCTTTCGATAAGTCCGGGCCATAGCAGTCATCGGCCAAAGCCAGCGTTCAGCGGGCGATCAAGCAAAGCGGAAATTCGACTTTTTGGGGGAGCCCCCGAATAATTGAGGCCGCCTAAAAGAAAGCAGACGTTCGCGAAAACGTGCCCGTTCTAAATAGCGGTCGTTCAGGGCTCCCATGTGAATCTGGTGATGCCGATGACAGGTACTCCCAAGCTGCTAAGTCGCTGCCTAACTCAGGCGGCATTCAACCGAATTAAGCGGCCAAATACAGTTCCACGCGGTCGGTGGTCCAAGTCGCTATTCCGGTGCCAAAGAAGTCGGCATCTTCTGTCCATACGGGACAGGCTATCGTCATTGCGCAGGCGAGCACGGGCCAGTCATCGGCATTGCGCATGGCAATTCGTTGCAGCGCTGCAGCTTGCAATCCTGAATAAACACCCAGTTCCAGCGGTTGGACGATGGATTCCAGGGCATCGAGCACCGTGAGCGCCGCCTCGCTGTTTACGCCTCTTTTTTCCAGCAAGGCTGGGAGGTACTTTCTGGCGTCCGCATAGGCGACATCGGGCGCGAAGAATTGCACCGTGGCTGCATTGGCGACTATGAGCTCTCGCACCCGCTTGCCCAGCACCGCTCGAATCAGGATGTTGGCATCGAGAACGATCGTTTTGTTGCTCATGCCAGCCCAGACACCGGTTTCTTGGGCGTGTTTGGGCGTTTACGCGTGGTTTTGAATTCGGCGACCACGGCGTCCACATCAATGCTTTTGGCGGCAAGCAAGCGATCCAAGGTCTTGCTGGCCCTCTTCAATGCGGCGACGTCAGCCTCCGCCTGGCCGTGGGTCGGTATGAAGTAACCAATGGTTTGCCCA
>CAIYQF010000291.1 GCA_903928325.1 uncultured beta proteobacterium
AGGATGTCAAAGAGCCCATCGGCATGAGCGGCATGCGCTTGGAGGCCAAGGTGCACATCGTCACCGGGGCGCAAAGCGCGGCCGAGAACATCATCAAATGCGTGCGCCGCTGCGGCCTCGAAGTGGAGCAACTTATGCTCAACCCGCTGGCCAGCAGCCTGTCAGTGCTGACAGAAGATGAGCGCGAACTCGGCGTGGCGCTGGTGGACATAGGCGCGGGCACCACCGACATCGCCATCTTCACCAACGGCGCCATCCGCCACACCGCCGTGATCCCCATCGCTGGAGACCTGATCACCAGCGACATTGCCATGGCGCTGCGCACCCCGACCAAGGACGCCGAAGAAATCAAGGTCGAAAGCGGCCACGCCAAGCAAATACTGGTAGACCCCGATGTGCAGGTCGAAGTGCCTGGCCTGGGCGACCGCAGCCCGCGCATGCTTAGCCGCCAGGCCCTGGCCGGCGTGATCGAGCCGCGCATTGAAGAAATATTTACCCTGGTGAACCAGGTGATGCGCGAGTCGGGCTTTGAAGAAGTGCTGTCCTCGGGCATTGTGCTCACCGGCGGCAGCTGCATCATGCCGGGCATGGTAGAGCTGGGTGAGGACATTTTTCTCAAACCCGTGCGCCGGGGGATTCCGTTGTACAGCGGGGCCTTGGCCGACATGGTGGCCCAGCCCCGCGCCGCCACCGTCATGGGCTTTTTGGAAGAAGCCCGCATCGCCCGCATGCGCGGCATCAAAGTGGCGCAAAAAGGCGGCTCGGTCAAGAGCGCTTTTGGCCAGATTCGTGATTTTTTTGCTGGGAATTTTTAAATGCACCAGCCCTTTGCACCGCACCGCTGGCCATTGCGCCCGGCCCTGTCTTTATGGATAGCGCGCGCCGGGCCACCCAGGCGATGTCCATCCTACCGGCCACCATTCATTTATTTTTTCGTACGTAAAACCACCAGGAGCACCGCATGTCCATCGAACTAATTGAAGAAGAAATTTTTAACCAAGGCACCTTGATCAAAGTCATTGGCGTGGGCGGCGGCGGCGGCAACGCGGTGGAATACATGATCCAGTCTTCGGTGACCGGCGTGGAATTCATCTGCGCCAACACCGACGCACAGGCGCTTAACCGCAGCTCAGCACACAAGACCATCCAGCTGGGCGAAACCGGCCTGGGCGCTGGCAGCCGACCGGCCAAAGGCCGCGCAGCCGCTGAACTTGCCGAAGCCGACATTCGCAGCGCCATTGAGGGCGCCAATATGCTGTTTATCACGGCAGGCATGGGCGGTGGCACCGGCACAGGCGCCGCACCCATCATCGCTCGGGTGGCTAAGGAAATGGGCATTTTGACCGTGGGCGTGGTGACCAAGCCCTTCGAGTTTGAAGGTGGGCCCCGGATGAAGAACGCCGACGAAGGCCTGGCCGAACTCGAAGCCAATGTGGACTCGCTGATCGTGGTGCTGAACGAGAAGCTGCTCGAAGTGCTGGGTGACGACATCAGCCAGGAAGAAGCCTTTGCCCAAGCCAACGACGTGCTGAAGAACGCAGTGGGTGGCATTGCCGAGATCATCAACGTGCCCGGCCATGTGAACGTCGACTTTGAGGACGTTCGCACTGTCATGGGTGAGCCCGGCAAAGCCATGATGGGTACCGCGTCTGCAAGCGGCCCTGACCGTGCCCGCATTGCCTCCGAGCAAGCCGTAGCATGCCCACTGTTGGAGGGCATTGATTTGTCAGGCGCCAAAGGCGTGTTGGTTTTGATCAGCGCAGCCAAAGGTTCACTCAAGTTGAGCGAATCCAAGCAAGCCATGAACACCATCCGTGCTTACGCTTCAGAAAGCGCACACGTCATTTACGGCACTGCTTATGACGAAAGCTTGGGCGACGAAATTCGCGTGACCGTGGTGGCCACTGGCTTGTCAAGCCAAGGTGCACGCCGAACAGCGCCTCCTTTGCAAGTGCTGC
>CAIYQF010000292.1 GCA_903928325.1 uncultured beta proteobacterium
ATCGCTTCTTCTTCGGTGTCAAAGGGAATCATCACCAGCACCGGGCCAAAAATTTCTTCGCGGGCGATGCGCATCTGGTTGTTCACGTCGGCGAACACCGTGGGGCGGGCGTAAAAGCCTTTGTCAAAGCCCTCGGGCCGGCCCAAGCCGCCGCACAGCAGGCGCACGCCCTCATTGATGCCGACCTGGATATAGCGCTGCACCGTGTCAAACTGGCGCTTGGACGCCAGCGGGCCAATGCCGATGCCCTTGTCTGCCGGGTGTATTACCTTGACGGCTGCCCCGGCTTGCGCGGCGTATTCCACCGCCTGGGCGTAGACCGAGCGTTCCACCAGCAAGCGCGTGGGCGCGTTGCAGCTTTGGCCGGTGTTGCTCATGCATTTGTTCACGCTCCAGCGCACCGCTTTATCAACCTGGGAGTCGGCAAAGATGATGTTGGGCGACTTGCCGCCCAGCTCTTGCACCACGCGCTTGACCGTGTCCGCTGCATGCTTGGCCACCGAAATACCGGCCGCCGTGGAGCCGGTGAACGACACCAAATCTACGTCCGGGTGGCTGCTCAGCACCGGGCCAATCAGCGGGCCGTCGCCGTAAATCAGGTTGAACACGCCTGCTGGGTAACCCGCCTCGTGCACAAATTCGGCCACCAGCTTGGCGGACAGGGGCGCGTATTCGCTGGGCTTAAGCACCACGGTGCAACCCGCCAGGAGTGCAGGTGCCAGTTTGGAGACTATCTGGTTGAGCGGCCAGTTCCAGGGGGTGATCAGCACGCACACGCCGATGGGTTCGCACACCAGATCGCCGTTGGGGCCGCTGCGTGTATCCCAGGGGTAGTCTTTGGCGGCGTCCAGCGTGGCCTTGATGTGGCCGGGGCCGCATTCGGCCTGCGCGTCGTAGGCCCAGTCCCAGGGCGCGCCCATTTCGGTGCTCAGGGCTTGCGCCATTTCGGTGTAGCGGCGCTCAAAGGCGGCTTGCAGCTTTTGCAGCAGTTCTGTGCGGTGTGCCAGCGTGGTTTGGCTGAAACTGTCAAAGGCGCGGCGGGCGGCGGCCACGGCGCGGTTGACGTCGTCTGCGCTGCCCATCATCACCTCTCCCACCACCGATTCGTCGCCAGGGCTGACCACCGGGTGCACCGTGTGCGCGCCCACGGGCTCCACCCAGGCGCCGTCAATGTAAAAGTTGCAATGTGTCATGGTGTTTTTGCTCCCAAAAAAGGTGTTTGCCGCACTCAGGCCAGGCTGATCCAGGTGGACTTGGTTTGCAGGTAGGACAGCAGGCTGTCCTTGTGTTTGTCGCGCGAGTTGCCGCTTTGCTTGTAGCCGCCAAAGGGCTGCGTCATGTCGCCGTCGCCAAAGCAGTTGACCCAGACCACACCGGCTTGCAAGGCTGCGCTCATGCGGTGCGCGGTTTTCAGGTCGGCGGTCCAGACACTGGCGGCCAGGCCATAGACCGAGTCATTGGCCAGGGCGATGGCCTCGGCTTCGGTGTCAAAAGCCTGGACGGACGCGACCGGGCCAAAGGTTTCTTCTTGAACAATCGCCATGTCCTGGCGTACTTGGGTAAACAGGGTGGGCGCCACATAGGCCCCGGCCGGATTCAGGCCTGCGGCCAAGGGCGGCAGCACCTGGGTCGCGCCTTGCTCTAGCGCGCGGGCGATGCGCGCCTGCACATTGGCGCGCTGGGTTTGGCTCACCAGCGGGCCCATGGTGGTGGCCGGGTCCAGCGGGTCGCCGGGCTGGTACAGGGCGGCCGCGCGCTCAATAAAGCGCGCCAAAAAGCGGTCGTGGATGGACCGGTGCACCAGCAGGCGCGAGCCCGCGTTGCAGACCTGGCCCGCATTGTCAAAAATGCCGCCCACGGCGCGGTCTACCGCAGCGTCAAAGTCATACAGGTCGGGCATGAAGATTTGCGGGCTTTTGCCCCCGGTCTCCAGCGCCACCCGTTTCATATTGCTCTGGCCCGCGTAGCCCAGCAGCAGCTTGCCCACGGCGGTCGAGCCGGTGAAGGTAATCTTGTCCACGTCCATGTGCAGCGCCAGCGCCTTGCCCGCCTCGGCGCCCATGCCGTTGACCACGTTGAACACGCCCGGTGGGCCACCGGCGTCCACAAACAGTTGCGCCAGGCGCGTACAGGTCAAAGGCGCCTGCTCGGCCGGTTTGAGCACCACGCAGTTGCCCGCAGCCAAGATGGGCGCGAGCTTCCACACCGCCATCAGCATGGGGTAATTCCAGGGCGTAATCGCGCCCACCACGCCCAACGGCTCGTGGGTGATGGTGTGCAAGGCGCTGGGGTCGGTGTGGGTGACGGCGCCTTCGATCTTGTCAATGCATTCGGCAAAGTAGCGAATGGTTTTCAGCACCTCGGGCAGGTCGATGTTGAACATGTCCGAGATCGG
>CAIYQF010000293.1 GCA_903928325.1 uncultured beta proteobacterium
CAGCCATCACCCAGCACATGGGCCGGGTGTCAGCCTTTGCCATCTCAGCCACTTTTGGCGTGCGCAACCCGGCGCATGAGTTGCAGTTACGCGCCTGGGTGCAAGATATGTGTGACGTGCCGGTCACCTGCGGCCACGAGCTGGCCTCCAGCCTGGGCGCACCCCGGCGGGCCCTGACCGCAGCGCTGAACGCGCGCATGATTTTTCATGTCAAGGCGCTGATCGAATCGGTGCAGCGCACCCTGGCCGCGCGCGCCATTGACGCGCCGCTGATGGTGGTGCAGGGCGACGGCTCGCTCATCAACGTGGCCAGCGCCTTGCGCCGCCCGGTCAACACCGTGCTTTCGGGTCCGGCGGCCAGCGTGCTGGGCGCCTGCGCCCTGAGCGGCTTGCAAAACGCGGTGGTGGCCGACATGGGCGGCACCACCACCGATATTGCCGTGGTGCGCAACGGCCTGCCCGAACTCAGCTTTGACGGCGCCCTGGTGGGCCACTGGCGCCCCATGGTGGAGGCGGTCAAGGTCTACGCCGTGGGCCTGGGCGGTGACAGCGAGGTGCGCCTGCACGGGGGCGACGGCCTGACCATAGGCCCGCGCCGGGTAGTGCCGATCAGCCTGCTGGCGCACCAGCACCCGCACATTCTGGCGGCGCTAGAGCGCCAGCAACATGAGACGCCGCACGCCAGCCAGATGCGTTTTGCCCAGCGCCTGCACGCTGACGCGGCGCTCTTGGCGCGACTAAACGACGACGAGTTGTACGCCTGGGAATGCCTGGCCACGGGCCCGGTGGATCTGGAGCGCGCCAATATGGAAAACCGGGCGCTGGCCCGCGCCATTGCCCGGCTAGAACGCAAGGGCCTGGCCATTTACAGCGGATTCACCCCCAGCGACGCGGCCCACGTGCTGGGCCTCTCCGCCCACTGGAGCACGGCGGGTGCCACTTTTGCCGCGCGCATCTGGGCGCGCCAGATGCGCCATTTGTACGGCCTGGGCACCTGGAAGCAGGGCGACGCCATCGGCCCGGCGCAAGACGTGGTGGCCAAGGTGGGGGACACGATTTGCCAAAAGCTGATCGAGGCCGGCCTGAACGACGCGGGGCAGATGAACGAGTCGTCGGCGGGCAAAGTGGCCGCCTTGCTGACCACCATGGCGCTGGCCGGGGGCAAAGCGGCTCCGGCTCAGGCCGGGGCGCAGGTCAAAGCGGCGAATGGCGCAAGCACGGCTTTGGCCAGCGCCGCCCCCCAGACCCCGGTGTTTCAGCTACAGTTTTCACCCACCATGCCGTTGGTGGGTGTGGGCGCACCGGCTGCTAGCTTCTACCCCGCCGTGGCGCGCAGCTTGGGCGTGGCCTTGGTATTGCCCCAGCACGCCGACGTGGCCAACGCCGTGGGCGCGGTGCTAGGCCAGGTGTCGCAGCGCGTGCACATCACGCTCACCCAGCCGGCGCGCGGCGTGTTCAAGGTGTTTACCGCCCAAGGGCCGGTGGATTTTGCGGATCTGGCATCTGCCCTGGCGCATGCGCAGGCAATTGCCGGGGCGCAGGCCAGCGAACGCGCTTTGGCGGCCGGTGCCGACGGCGTGGCCGTGGTGTTTAGCCAGCGCAACAACAGCGTCGACAACGACATCGACGGAAATGTGTTTTTTGAGGCGGTGGTCACTGCCACCGCCAGCGGGCAGCCCGCCCGCAAAGCGCTGCGCTAAAAGAACAGAAAGAAGCCGTTGAGTGCCGATACGGCGCCCAGAACGCCCAAGGCGGTACCGGCAAAAAACAGCACCGGCAGGCTGCCCACAATGGACACAGACAGCAGCACGATGGCGATTTGTAGCATGCCCGCGGCGTAGTCAAACCAGGGGTCCTGGCGCATGGCGTGGTCGCGCACCGCCTCGTGCTCTTTGGCGCGCACCATCAACTCCTTTTTGCCTTCGCCGTTTTCGGGCTCGGACTCATAGCGTTCTATGGTTTTTTTGTAGTCCTCCATTTTCTTTTGCACCGCTTCTTTGGCGGCCGCTGGCATGGCCGGTTCGCGCAACAGCTGCAACTCCAGGTCACTGGCGGCGACTTTGAGGGTGGTTTGGCGAATCGACTTGGCTTGGTAGAAGGCGTAGCTGTTGGCCGCCAGGATGTTTTCTTGGGTAATGTCCTTGCCCGCGTTCGACCCGCCCAGGTTGGCGATGGCCAAAATCATGGCAAAGATAGAAATTGTCAGTGCCGCGCGGTTTTTCTTGGCGCCGCTCTCGACGTCTTCAATCAGTTCCGAGGCTTCATGTGCTTCCATGGGGGTTCTCCAGAGTGGGGGTGGCGTAGTGTAGTGGGGGCATTTTCACCCGGTACTGTTTCAGCTCCAGGGCCCCGCGGCCTAGGCCAGCACCTTGGTCAAGCTGGCCGGGGCAACCCAGAGTTTCGCTGCTTTGCTGAGAATTTCTAATAGCACCATGGCGCGCTGATCGCCATCGGTCATTTGGTAGACACCTTGCAGGCCAGCAAACGGCCCGTCTTTGATGCGCACCACGTCACCCGGCTCAAAAAGCAGCTTGGCCGGGTTGGCGGCCCCTTCCTGCTGCTCGCGCAGCAGCGTGACCAGCAGGGTTTCAATTTTTGCGGGCTCGCTGCCAAAAGTAACCATGCGGGTGACGCCCTGGGTGGACCGTATCGGCCCCCAACCCTGGCCCACCAGGCCCGTGCCCAGGCGGATAAACAGGTAGCGGGAAAAAAGTGCCTCTTGGGCCAGATGGACGCGGCCCCGGCGCAACTTTTCCACCGCCAGCATGGGCAAAAAGCATTCGTAGCCTTGGCGCTGCAGATTGTCCAGCGCGCGCTGCTCTTGGCGCGGCTTGGTGTGAATCAGGTACCAGTGCAGGCGAACCCCCGCGCCGTTTAATGGCTGCGCCCGGTGGCGCGACGCCAGCCGGTGCGCAGACGTGCCAACTTTTCTGCGGTTTCGGGCGTGCCTGCAGCGCCACGCAGGGCGTTGCGCACAAACACCCACAGCAGCAGCGCAAAGCCTGCTGCCACGGCGGTCAAGGCAGCAACCTGGCCCTTTTTGGGCTTGCTCTTGTGCTCGGGCGGGTCGGCGGCGTCCACCACCTGCACCACAGCGCCCTCGCGGCTCACATCGAGCTGGGCCATTTCAAACTGGCGCATATAAAGCTCAAGCAGAGCCTCTTGGTATTTGAAGTCGCGAAAGCGGTTGATGTAATCGCTTTGGCCGCCTTGTTTGGCCTCGTCCTTGTCTTCTTGGGCCAGTTGGCGGCGCATGGCCTGCAGCTCGGTATACGCCTGCTTGAACTCGGGCGCCGACTCGGCCAGGTAGCCGCGCATGCTGGCGAGCTTGACCTCTTGGGCGCTGACCTGGGCTTTGAGCCGCGCCACCGCCTCCAGGGCTGAGCCCGCGCTGAGTTTGAGCACGGCGCTGTCCACGCCACTGGTTTTAAGGGCTTGCTCGGCCACTGCCATGCGTTCTTTGGTTTCACTGACCAGTTTCTCGAAAAACACGCGGCGCAGTTGCGACTCGGTCAGCGCCACGCGGTTGAGCAAGCGGCGCAGCTCTTCGACGTAGGCGTTGCACATATTGGCGGCTACTACCGGGTCTTTGTCGTCAAACTCGACGCTGATCAAACCGTCTTTGCCGCCCACCACCGCGCGCGTGTTGTTGGCCAATACCAGGCGGGTACTTTCACGGGTTTTCGATTGGTAGCGGTCGTGCAACTTAAATTGGGCGATCAAGGCGTCGGCCACCGAGTTGCTCTTAAGCAGGGCTAGGTACTGGTCCGCCGGATTTTTGATACCCGCAATGGCACCGCCGCCACCGCCCAAAATAGCCAGGTCCGACAGGGCCGATGCGGCCGTGCTTTGCTGCTGCTTGGGCGGAATAAACACCACCTTGGCGGTAAAGACCGGCGTCATCACAAAGGTGATGCCCAGCGCCACCAAGCCCGCGGCCAGCGGGCCCAGCACCAAAAGGCGCAGGTTGTCTACCACCACCTGCAACAGGTCGAGCAGGCTGATTTCGTCATCTTCGTCGGCGGCGCCGACGGCTTGGGGAGCGAGGTCTTGGGTCATGGGCCGGCTCAGTTGCGCAGGGTCTTGATGGCCGCAGCCCCCAAGCCCAGCTGGTACAAGATGGCGGTCCAGTCTTTGGCGCCCTGGATGAAGGTGGTGTACAAGGTAGTGCGATCAACCTTGCCCGGCACATAAATGGTGTCGCCCGCATTGAGCTTTTTGCCCGACACATGGCTGCCCCACAAGGACGTGCGGTTGCCCGTGCCTTCGACCGTGCCGTCTGCCCGGAACACGAGCACGTTGTCCAGGTCGGCGTCACGCGTCACACCGGAGCGGTCCAGGTAGTCGGCCACGGTATAGGCGGGGCGGTGGATGAGTGAACTCTCGGCAAACACTTCGCCAAACACGCCCACAAACGAGGGGCGCTGGGGTACCAAAATGTTGTCGCCGTCTTCAAGCACGATGGGCGGCAGCGTGGGTGCGTCGGCATTGAGCTCCAACGACACGCGCCCGGTAGCCTTCAAGGCCGTGATGCGCGCGGCCATTTGCTGCTGCAGCGCGCTCTGCGCATTGACGGCGGCTTTGTCGGCCTCACCGGCGTTTTGCACGGCGGCGAGGGTTTTGCCTGCGGCGTCAGCCTCCATGCGGCGCACGGCTTTGTCCAGGTTGTCTTGCTGCTGGCGGCGGTTGGATTCACGGGCAAACACCGTGCCATAGGCATAGGCCTGGCCGCTAAAGCCCCCAGCGCGTTTGATTAAGTCAGGCAGGGTTTCACCGGCCGCCAACTGGTACACGCCAGGCACTTGCACTTCGCCCGACAGCACCACCGTGCGGTTGCGCCGCTCAGCGGGCACCGCAAGCTGTTTGGTAGTGAACAAGGCGATCTGGTCGCCCGGCTGCAACGCGATGTTGTCACTGGCGCTGCCATCGATCACGGCCCGGCCCAGGTTAAAGGTCAGCGCCTGGCTGCTCAGGTTTTGCGGCACGCGGCGTATCACCTGGGCATAGCCCCAGTTGATGTCTTTGCCTAGGTCGGCATTGGTTCGGCGAACCAGCGACAGCTTTTCTGCGGTCGCCAACCGCACCTTGTCAACGTCGTTGCCTTTGAAGTTGGCTTCCTTGTCCAGGTCGGCTGCATCGGGGGTTTTGGTCCTGCCGTTACGTTGTGCAATGCGCTGTGCCATAGTGCCACCCAATTTGTCTTTGGTGGCAGTGGTGCCATCGGCGTTCAACTTGGCTTTGCCAGTAGTTTCGTCCTCAGCGTCGAGTGAGGCGCTGCGCTGCCAGTAGCCGTAGTAGTCCACCAGCCACTGGGTCGAGGGGATGATGTCTTTAATGGTGAACCCAGGGCGCCACACAAAACGCCGCACGCCGCCTACCACCTCTCCGGTGAGGGTGACGCTGTTGTCGGTTGCGGCCCCGGCCTCGTCGCTTTGGTAGACGGTGACGATGTCGCCACTGAGCAGCTCCAGGTTTTCTACCGCGTCGCGTGCAATGGCCTTGCCCAGGTTAAAGGCGATGGTGCGGGTGCGCAGGGCCGCGGGGTCTAGGCGCTGGATGGTCGCGTAGTCCAGGTTCACCTCGGGCTGTGAATAGCTATCGGCCAACACGCCCAGGTTGATTTGAGACCAGTAGCTGCCCGGAATGAGCAAGCGCTTGTCCGACAGCAAATCGGCCACCCGCATACCCGGCTGAAAGGTGTAGCGCAGGGGCGCGGCCACGTTGCCTTGCAGGGTGACTACATTGGCAATTTGCGGGCTGATTTGGAACACCGTGAGCACGTCACCGGCTTTCATGGGCTGCTTCAGGCCCGCCGCATCGAGCGCGAAATCTTCAACATAGCGTGCGATGTCGCGGTTGGCGTCCACGCGCTCGAGCTGCGCCTTGTGCGGCGACGCCAGCATGGGCAGACCACCCGAGAGCGCCAGTACCTGACCAATGGTCTCGCCAATGCGCAGTTCGTATATCGCCGGGGCGTTGATGGTGCCCAACACGGCGGCACGCGCGCCCGCCGGGGGAATGTAAATCACGTCACCGGCCAGCAGGGGCGCGTCAGCACGCGTGTCGCCCTGGGCCAAAAAGGCATACAGGTCCACGCTGGCTATGGTTTTGCCGCCGCGGCGCAGCTCAATGGCGCGCAGGCTGCCGTTGCTGGTGGGGCCGCCGGTCTCAAACAGGGCGTTGATCAGGCTCGACAGGCTGCTGACCACGTATTTGCCGGGCTTGCGCGCCTGGCCCACCACAAACACCTCGATGCTGCGCAGCCGCCCCAACGTGACGCTAACACTGAAGTTGCGGTACACCTTGCCGATGTGACTGGACATCACGGCCTCGGCCTCGCTAAGCGGGACGCCCGCCAGGTTCAGGGGCCCGACTTTGGGCACCATGACGCGGCCATCGCGGTCAATCACCAGGCGGGTGTTGACGTCGAGCAGGCCGTTGACCTGCACCACCACCTCGTCGCCTGGGCCCAGGATGTAGCCCGCAGGCACGGGCGCACCTTGCAAGGCGGCAAAGTTGTCGGCCTTGCCAAACAGCTCGTAGCCGTACAGGCGCAAGGCCTGGCCCGTGGTAGCCAACACGAAACGCTGGAACTCGATTTCGTCGGCCTTGGCCTCTTTGGCTTCCTTGGCCTCGCGAATCGCTTCGGCAGCCATCAGCTCTGAGCCATCGG
>CAIYQF010000294.1 GCA_903928325.1 uncultured beta proteobacterium
AAAATGGCATTCGATAAAGACGCATTTTTGACCGCGCTCGACAGCATGACGGTCATGGAACTCAACGACCTGGTGAAAGCCATCGAAGAGAAATTTGGGGTAAGCGCTGCCGCCATGTCGGCTCCCGCTGCTGGCGGCGGTGCCGCTGCTGCTGTGGCTGAAGAGCAGACGGAGTTCAACGTGATGTTGACCGAAATTGGCGCGAACAAGGTGTCGGTAATTAAAGCCGTACGCGAGATCACGGGTCTGGGCTTGAAAGAAGCCAAAGACCTGGTGGACGCTGCTCCCAAAGCAGTTAAAGAAGGTATGGCCAAGGCCGATGCCGAAGCTGCCAAGAAAAAGCTGGAAGAAGCCGGCGCCAAAGTCGAACTCAAGTAATTCGTTTAGGGGCTACTGCGCGGGGCCACTTTGCGGCTGCGATGCTCACCGTACTCAAGTACGGTTGCGCTTCTCACAGCAAATGGACTCCCGCTCGCTACGCCCCAATCTCGAATTGCACGAGCTGGTCTTCGGGCCAGCTTTTTGTGTTTGCAGAGTGCACCTGAAAGCAAGGCCGCAAAGGCCGGGTTTTCAAGTGTCTTCTGACCCCGACTGCAGAAGATGCCTTGGTTCGGGTTGCGTGCAATGCGCAACCGTCCGCCAATGGTTGGTAGTGGCCAATCACCAAGAACAGACACACAGTCGCCTAGGACCCCCAGGATTCCTCAGCCTTTGCCCGGAGATCTAATGGCTTATACATACACAGAACGCAAGCGAATTCGCAAAAATTTCGGTAACCGCGACAGCGTGCTCGAAATCCCTTACCTGCTGCAAATGCAAAAGGACGCGTATACCGCGTTTTTGCAGGCAGACGTAGCGCCTAAGAAGCGCACCCAAGAGGGTTTGCAGGCCGCATTTGAGGCGGCCTTCCCCATCGTCTCGCACAACGGGTTTGTCGAGATGAAGTACCTCGAGTACAACTTGGCCAAACCCGGTTTTGATGTGCGCGAATGCCAGACCCGGGGTTTGACCTTTGCGTCTGCGGTGCGCGCCAAGGTGCAGCTGATTATTTATGACCGTGAGTCCTCTACCAGCCAGAACAAGGTTGTCAAGGAAGTCAAGGAACAAGAGGTTTACATGGGCGAAGTGCCCTTGATGACCGGCAAAGGCTCGTTCATCATCAACGGCACCGAGCGCGTCATCGTGTCGCAGTTGCACCGTTCGCCTGGTGTGTTTTTTGAACACGACAAGGGCAAAACCCACAGTTCGGGCAAGCTGCTGTTTTCGGCGCGCATCATCCCTTACCGCGGCTCGTGGCTCGATTTTGAATTCGACCCCAAAGACCTGTTGTATTTCCGTGTCGACCGCCGCCGCAAGATGCCGGTAACTATTTTGCTTAAGGCCATTGGCCTGAACAACGAGTCCATTCTGGCCAATTTCTTCGTCAACGACAACTTTCGTTTGATGGACAGTGGCGCGCAAATGGAGTTTGTTGCCGAGCGCCTGCGCGGCGAAGTTGCCCGCTTTGACCTGACCGACAAGGCCGGCAAAGTGGTGGTGGCCAAAGACAAGCGCGTGACCGCGCGCCATACCCGAGAGTTAGAGCAGTCCGGCACTACGCACATCAGCGTGCCCGAAGACTTCCTGATCGGCCGCGTGGTGGCACGCAATATTGTTGAAGCTGATACCGGCGAAATCGTGGCCAAGGCCAATGAAGAGCTAACCGAGGCCTTGCTGAAGAAGCTGCGCTCGTCGGGCATTAACGAACTGGCCTGTATTTACACCAACGAGTTGGACCAAGGCGCCTATATTTCGCAAACCCTGCGCACAGATGAGACGGTGGACGAGTTTGCTGCCCGCGTCGCCATCTACCGCATGATGCGCCCCGGCGAGCCGCCCACCGAAGA
>CAIYQF010000295.1 GCA_903928325.1 uncultured beta proteobacterium
CCCAAAAACTCCAGGCGTCATGGTTAGCGCCTGTGTGTAGTCGGCCACTGGAGACGTGTAGTTGCGAATGAATTCATCAGTCACAGTCGATTGCGCCGAGCGGGCTTCCAAGGACACTTGCGGCAGCGCTGCATCAGTAGCCCGCTTTGCCCCAGATATCTCTACGGCATTCAATGAAACAGCATCTTGTGCATGAGCGATAACGGGAGCTGCGATACACAAAAGTGCCAACGCGCGCGATATATTGCGTACGCTTTTGCGAATGATATGGGGAGGGTTTTGTAATTTCATGAAACGAAAGTAATTGATATAAAAAGAAATTTGACCGGCCGGATTTCAATCTTTAATGTGCAATACCCATGTGACAGCATCATGACCAGGAAGCCAATCACCGTGCGCTCCAAGCCGCAGTGGGATGCATATGCCAACGCCCGCTGGCCACGATCAAAGTTGGCGCTGCGCACCACATAAAAAGCGGCCCGTAGCCCTAGGGGTAAAGGTTTATTTACCGATGGTGAACGCGTCGACTTCGCGTCCGTCAGCAGTTACCTGCTGAATTTTTAAGGCCTTATCGCTGACATCCACAATGGTCAATGAGTGAACATTTGAAATGAATGTTTTCGTGAACGGTTGCCATGAGTCGGGCGCATCGTGCTGGTCAACGTCGTAGAGTTCCTTGCCACCCGCGCCTGTGATGACGTAAATAACGCCTTGCGGGTGGGTTTGTGTTTTGCCATCGAAACTCTTATCCAAGGTCCAACGACCGGCCACCACGCGACCGCGCACGACGGTGCCGTCCTTACCACCCACTAGCAGCGTTCCGTTTTTTCCCTTATTGGGCTTGAACGTCATGGGATAGGTGCGCTGGTAGTTGTGCAAATGCCCATTGAGTACCAAATCGACTTTTCCGGCTTCAAAAATCGGGGCCAGCAGACGCATGTGTTGCTGCTCTAGATGTTCGTTCGAGGAGTTAAAGCCCGGATGGTGAAAGGTAACAATATGCCAAGTCGCCTTGTGAGAATCTGCCAAATCTCTAGCAACCCAGTCCTGTAACTCTCTATTTGTCCAGTCGACATAGGGATTGGAGTCCAACACCGTCCAGTGGGTATTGCCATAGTCAAACGAGTAATTGGCCATGCGCGGATACGCATCGCCAGCGGCCTGCAGAAACTGGCGGCGGTTGGCTTCGTTGGCTATCAATCGCGGCACGATAGGGCCGCCCTCTACCCCCGTAGGACCATTGAGGGGCTGGTCCCAAAAGAAGTAATACGCCAAACCATCAGGAAAACGATTCAAATCCCGGTTATCAATGTCGTGGTTACCGGGCACCGTAAACATCGGCACCTGGCGCATCAAGGGCACGCCGTCACCCGTGACTTGGTCGGCGTTGTAGGTGGGCCAGAAATTTTTGTCGTATTCTGTGACCAGGCCGTATTCATACACAATGTCACCCGGAACCACTACGACGTCGGGCTTAGACAACCAAGCGCGCTGCGCCATTTGCTTTTGTTCAGCCGTGCCGGCGCCGACATCACCAAACGCCACAAAACGGTAATCCTGGGTGGCTGACTTGGGGGCTTGTGCCTCCGATTGAAACACGGTCTGACCGTTTTTCAGCAAACGATATTCAAAGCGCTTCCCTGCTTCGAGATGGGTCAACGAGGAATTGTGCAGCAGGCGGGGGGCCAAACCGGCGATCACCATGTGCGTCATTTGGGGCGCTTCCATCTCAAGCCAATTCACACCTGCGGACATGCGCAACTCCACAACCCATTGCGCATTTTCATCGGGGGTATGCCACATCAATTGCAATCGATTCGCACCAGGATGGCGTCCAATTTGTAGATAAGGCTTCACGATGAAGGGGCTTGCAGCTACGACTTGCGATGCCGTTTGCGCGGCAGCAGGTAAGGCGGTGGTGCTTGCGACAAAGGGTAGCGTCAGTGCCAGTGCCAATGCCAGTAACGTGTTTGGTTGTTTCATAAAGTAAAAATGGATTGGGCAGAGGGTAGGTATGCGCTTGTGCGCAGAGGCGCAATCGGCCTATTGCAGTTCAGCTGGATGTGCATCGCTGCTTGCTGGCCACATGCGGCGAAGCAAGCCATCTTTAAGCACCAACTGGTGCCAGATGGCGACGGCTGCGTGCAGACCAGCCAGAATCAGAAGTGCATTTGCAAACCATCCATGCAGCTCCTTGGCATCGTGGCGCAAGGCCTTGTTACCGGGATCAAACGCCGGGACCGTCACAAGATTAAACAAATTGTCGCCGCGGATCCAAACCAATGCGATGCCCGACACAACCATCGCAGCGATCAGCGCATAGAGTAAATGGTGGCCTGCACTGGACGCCCGAACCATGGATCCACTGCCAACTGGCGGCAACTGACTGCCGCCATGACGCCGCCACATCACGCGGAAAACCAGTAAAACCCCTAACAATACTCCCAGGGCAATATGCGAACTACGGACCGTAATTCGTGGAGTCCCCTTGGGAAACCAATCCAAAAACTCACCGGCGCTCCAGAGAAGCACAACAAACCCCGCGCTGACCCAATGCAGAAAACGGGTTTTTTTGTCGTACGAGAAAGGCTGGGCTGAAGAAATATTTTTCAAATCCATATATTTCCAAATAATTACATGGATAGCAAATCCACTCTCTTTTCTGCCGAACCAAAGGCCATTCCTAGCCTCGGCGACACGTTGAATTCTTAGTAGAACACTGGATTGCGTCACCCGCATGACAAATGCGACGGTGGACACAGACTAGTAAAATGCAGACCGGACACCGGATGGCCTATTGGGCAATCGGCCGATTAAATGCCTGCTCCTTAACCCGGCACCCAATAGTGACTTATAAGTTGCGTAAATCTGAAATATTGCACGTATCTAATTGCGTCTTGCTTGAGCCGGGCCCACATTGCGAGGCTGGTCGCAATCACTGTTACTACCTATCGCCTGCAACCATGAAAATTTCTAAATCATTCGCTTCACTTTTTTGTCGCGCTTTGCTGGTCCTTAGCTTCACTGCTTGCAACGTATGGGCGCAGGGCGACGTTTCTGTTGGACCCATCAGCAATAACCCCTATGGCCTTGCCGCCTTATGGAGCGGCTCCGACTTGGTTACCAAGACCGTGCTTATCTTGCTGTTCATCATGAGCGCGGGCAGTTGGTACATCACGGTCGTTAAGGTGCTGGAGCAGTCCAAAATGCTCCGCCAGGCCCGCACCGCCCAGGCTTTTTGGAACGCTGCCACCGTCGACGAAGGCACCCAGGCCCTGGAGTCAGACAGTGCGTTTCGCTTCATGGCCGACGCCGCCCACAACGCGGTGCAAAAGCACGACGGCCTGATGGGCCATATCCCGGTAAACGACTGGCTGGCCATGGGCATTGAGCGCGCGGTAGACCGTATCAATAGCAACGCCCAACAAGGACTGGCCTTTTTGGCTACCGTGGGCTCGATTTCGCCCTTTGTCGGCCTGTTTGGCACCGTGTGGGGTATCTACCACGCGCTTACCGCCATTGGCATCTCGGGCCAGGCATCCATTGACAAGGTGGCAGGCCCCGTAGGCGAGGCGCTGATCATGACCGCCATTGGCCTGGCGGTGGCTGTGCCAGCGGTGCTGGCCTACAACTGGCTGGTGCGGCGCAACAAAGCGGTGATGGACGAGGTGCGCGCCTTTGGCAGCGACCTGCACGCCGTGGTGCTGGGCACCATCAAAGCCTAAAGCCACCATGGCCATGAACGTAGGCCCCAGCGCCGAGGGCGACGACGCCGTCATGTCGACGATCAACACTACGCCCTTGGTGGACGTGATGCTGGTGCTCTTGATCATCTTCCTGATCACCATTCCGGTGGTCACCACCTCGATTCCCGTGGTGCTGCCCAAAGAGCGGGTGGAAGTGCGCGAGACCAAGCCCGAGAACATCATCATTTCGATAGACAAGGACAGCAAGGTCTTTTGGTATGACAGCCGCGTCGACAGCGTCGACGCCCTGGTTGCCAAACTCAAAAAAGTAGCGGCCATGAAACCCCAACCGGAGGTGCAGGTGCGCGGCGACATGGCGGCACGCTATGAGGGTGTCGGCAAGGTCTTGCTGGCCTGCCAGCGGGCTGGCATTGCCAAAGTCGCATTTATCACCGAGCCGCCCGCGCTGAACTAAGCCCCAATTTCTATGGCCTTCAAGCTCAAGCCCTCCAGCAGCTCGGACGAACCCGAAGTATTGATGGAAATCAACACCACGCCGCTGATTGACGTGATGTTGGTGCTATTGGTCATGCTCATCATCACCATCCCCATCCAGCTGCACTCGGTAAATTTGGAAATGCCGTTGGGCGCGCCGCCGACCAACCAGGTCAAGCCCGAGAAAATCCAAATCGACATTGACGCTGCTAGCGTGGTCTATTGGCAAGGTGTGGCGGTGACGGCAGAAGCCCTGGACGAGAAGATGAAGGCGGTCAGCCAACAAAGCACCCAGCCCGAGGTGCACGTCCGCCCCGACAAGGACGCGCGCTACGCCGTGTTTGCCAATGTGCTATCGAGTAGCAAGCGCGTGGGCTTGACCAAGATTGCCGTCATCGGCGCGGAGCAGTTTGTCCGATGAACGCCACGCTTACGCAGTCTGCCTACGGCAAACGCGATCCGGCAGGTCGCGTCAAGGGCATCGTCATTGTGGTAGCGGTGCATGCGCTCATTGGCTACGCGCTGGTTTCTGGCATGGCGCGCAAAGGCCTGGATCTGGTCAAAAAGCCGCTCGAAGCGGTCCTGATTCAGGAGGTGATCATCCCGCCGCCCCCTCCACCTCCACCGCCCAAAAAAGTGGAGCCGCCCAAAGAAATACCCAAGGTGCAGGCACCTCCACCGCCCTATGTGCCGCCACCGGATGTGCCACCGCCCGCGACCAGCACGGCGCCGGTGATAGCTGCCACCTCAACACCACCGCCGGCACCAGCAGTGATTGCGCCGCCGCCGCCCGCCGCCCCTGCGGCGCCGGTGGCGCATGTGCCCGCCCCGGCGGCATCGGCTCCAAAGCAAGCCTCGATTGGAGTGGCTTGTCCCACCCAGGTGGCGCCCGAGATGCCCCGGCGCGCCCTACAAGACGGCACCGAAGGCGTAGTCAAGGCGCAAATTCTGATTAAAAACGGCACGGTGCAGGAAGTCACCATTCTGTCCGGGCCCAGGGTCTTCCATGCGGCAGTAAAAGCCGCCATCCTGCGCTACAAGTGCGTGGCCGATGGGCCCGAGGTGGTGGCGACTCAGGATTTCAATTTCAAGTTGGAGTGAGCAGTGGCACCCAGCCGCTGCCGGTCCTGCTCAATTGGACTCGCTGCGTTTACCCAGCTGCTGGCGCA
>CAIYQF010000296.1 GCA_903928325.1 uncultured beta proteobacterium
CGCCATGCAGGTCAGCGAGCACGGTGACCTGGCCAACTGGATGATTCCGGGCAAGATGGTCAAAGGCATGGGCGGCGCCATGGACCTGGTGGCCGGCGTGAAGCGTGTCATCGTGCTGATGGAACATGTGGCAAAAAAGAAAGACGGCACCATTGACTTGAAAATCCTGCCCCAATGCACCCTGCCGCTGACCGGCGTAGGCGTGGTGGACCGCATCATCACCGACCTGGCGGTAATGGACGTGACGCCCCAGGGTCTCAAAGTGGTGGAAATGGCGCCCGGCGTCACACGCCAGGCGCTGCAGGAAAAGACGGGTGTGACGCTGATTTAGTGCGCCCCGTCCCCGGCACCGCCGGGCCCCGCGTGGGGCGCCATGCGCACCCGTTTGGCAAACCAAATTGACGGGATAAGCAGCATAAAAATAGCCGCAGAGCCCATGAAAATATCGTTGGCCGCCAGCATGAAAGCCTGCTGGTCGACCAGCCGGTTGATGGTGGCCAGGCTTTGCTCGTTGCTCAGGCCCAAACTGGACAGGCCGCCCAGTGCGCTGGTGGCGGCCTGGCTGCCCCGGTTGACCGCCTCAATGAGGTCGGCGTGGTGCATGGCGGCGCGGTCTTGCCAAATGGTGATGGTGATGGAGGTGCCAAAGGCCCCGCCCACAATCCGCATGAAGTTGGACAGACCCGACGCCGAGGCCATTTGTGCCGGTGGTATGCCGCCGAGCGTGATGGTGCTCAAGGGTACAAAAAAGAAGGCGACCGCCACACCCTGCACGATGGTGGGAATCATGATGGTGAAGAAGTCGGCCTGCGTGTTGAAGTGCGAGCGCATTACGAGCACCAGCGCAAACATCACAAAGGCAAAGGTGGCCAGCATGCGCGGGTCGGTTTTTTGTACGTTTTTTCCGACGATGGGCGAAAGCAAGATGGCAAACAAGCCCACAGGCGCGAGCAGCATGCCAGCTTGGGTGGACGTATAGCCCATAAACTGTTGCAGCCACAAAGGCAACAGCACCAGATTACCGATAAACAAGCTGTAGGCAATGGCCAGGCAAATGGAGCCCACGCGAAAGTTGCGCAGCTTGAGCAGGCGCAAGTCCACCACCGGGTGTTCGTCGGTGAGCTCCCAGGCGATAAAAAATGCACCGCCGATTACCGCTAGCAGCCCCAGGGTGATGATTTCACCGGAGTGAAACCAGTCCAACTCTTTTCCGCGGTCCAGCATGATTTGCATAGCGGCCACGGCCAGCACCAGCAGGGTCAGGCCCATGGTGTCAATTGGCAGTTTGCGGATTTGGGTTTCGCGCTTTTTGAAGATCGACCAGGTGATGAAGGCCGCCGCAAAACCCACGGGGATGTTGATGTAAAAAATCCAGCCCCAGTGCATATTGTCCGTAATCCAGCCGCCCAGCAGCGGCCCCATCACGGGTGCTACCAGCGTCGTCATGGCCCAAAGCGCCATGGCCAAGCCGGCCATCGCCGGTGGGTAGCTGGAGAGCAGCAGCGTTTGCGCCAGCGGCATCATCGGACCGGCGACAAAGCCTTGCAGCGCACGCATGGCGATCAAGGTCGTCATATTGGGCGCCAAACCGCACAGCCATGAGGCCACCACAAACAGCAGCACGCTCAGGGTAAACAAGCGCACCTGACCAAAGCGCTGTGACAGCCAGCCTGTCAGCGGCACGGCAATTGCGTTGGCCACGCCAAAGCTGGTCACCACCCAGGTGCCCTGGTTGGGGCTGACCCCCAGGTCGCCCGCAATAGCGGGCAGGGACACGTTGGCAATCGACGAGTCCAGCACGTTCATGAAGGTGGCGGCCGACAAGGCAATCGTGCCCCACAGGCGGGCCGAGCCCTGCAGGGGCTGGGTGGCAGCAAAGGCCGATGGCGCCGCCACCACAGGCGCAGGGCTTGTGGCCGGGGCCGCTGCGCCAGCGGGTGCTGCGCTGGCGCTACTCATGGTTTGCGGCCAGTGCCTGCGTTGGCGGCAATGATGCGGCTGATCTCTGCCGTGGCCTGTTCGTCCAGCATGGCGTACACCTCGGTTTGCACGCCCGAACTTGCGCGCGGCGCGTCGGCCAACGCTTTGCCGCTTTGCTCGGTCACGTCCACCGTGGCTTCCATGGACAGGCCCACGCGCAGCGGCTTGGCCGCCAGTTCTTTGGCGTCCAGCGCCACGCGCACCGGCACGCGCTGCACCACCTTGATCCAGTTACCGGTGGCGTTTTGCGCGGGTAGCAGCGAGAACGCGGCACCGGTGCCTGCGCCCAGACCGGCCACGGTTCCTTTGTATTCGACGCGCTTGCCGTACAGGTCAGCGGTCAGTGTGACGGGCTGGCCGAGGCGGATGTTGCGCAACTGCACTTCCTTGAAGTTGGCGTCTACCCACAGGTCATTGAGCGCAATCAAGGACATCAGCGGCGTGCCCGCGGCCACCCGCTGGCCGAGTTGCACGGTGCGCTTGGCCACCACGCCGTCCAGGGGCGCGGGCAGGGCAGCGCGGTGCAGGGCCAAATAGGCCTCACGCACTTTGGCGGCAGCCGCTTGCACACTGGGGTGGCTGTCAATCTTGGTGCCATCGGTCAAGGTTTGGCTGCTGCCCAACTGGTCGCGTGCCGTGAGCACGGCTGCTTTGGCGGCGGCGAGCGCGCTATTGGCTTGTGCAAGCTGCGACTGGGCGTGGGCGAGTTCTTCCTTGGACACCGCGCCATTGCCCACCAGCGACTGGCGCCGTGCCAGGTCGTCCGTGGTGCGAACGACTTCCGTCTGCGCTTTGGCCACGTCGGTTTCCCGCAATGCGATTTGGGTTTCGAGCGTCAGGTTGTTGGCGTACAGGCCACGTACCTGGCGCACCGCTTGGGCCAAATTGGCTTGGGCGAGTTGCAGCGCCACTTTGGCGTCCGCTGGGTCGAGTTGCACCAGGGGCTGACCGGCTTTCACAAAGTCGGTGTCGTCGGCCAGGATGGCGGTGACGGTGCCGCCGATTTGGGGTGTGATCTGGATGACGTTGCCCTGCACATAGGCGTTGTCCGTGGTCTCCAGGTGGCGGTCGGTGTACCAGCCGTAGCCACCGTAGGTCAGACCTGCCAGAACGACCAGGCCTACGACGGTCAGCGCTTTGTGGCGTGCGCCGGGTGTATTTGCGGGGGTACTGTGTGCAGTGCTCATGGGGTGCTCTTGGAAATGGATGGGGTGGTGGGGGTCATTGCGCCGCCGGTGGCGCGTTGCAACAGGGTGTGGGTGTCGAGCGCGCGGGCCAACAGATCAATGGCCTGACGCTGCTGCGCTAGCACGCCAGTCTGCGCTTGCAGCACGCTGGCGCGGTTGCCCAGACCGGCCTGCAGGCGCTGCGCTGCGATGTCGTACAGCAGCTGCGCGCTGGCTTGGCCGGCTTGCTGCTCGTGGCTTTGCGCCTGAATGGACTGCAGGCTGGCCACCTGGTCGGCTACGTCGCGCACCGCATCGAGCAGCAAAGCGTTGTAGGCCTCGATGGCCATGTCCACTTCGGCGGACTTGCTTTTGAGCTGGGCGCGCAGGCGTCCGCCGTCAAAAATGGGTAGTCGTATCGCGGGTCCCACGCCCCACTGCTCGCTGCCGGTTTTGGTGATGTTGCTAAAGCCGATGCTGTTGAGACCGGCAAAGGCCACCAGGTTGATGTTCGGGTAGAACTGCGCCTTGGCGACATCGACCTCGCTCAAGCCCGCCTCCACGCGGGCGTGGGCAGCAGCCACGTCGGGTCGGTTGGCCAGCAGGTCCAGCGACAGGGACTGGGGCACACCCAGAGTTTGGATTTTTGTCAGCGCCGTGGCGGGCACTTCGGGCAGGGCCAGCGCCTGGCCCGTGAGCGCGGCCAATGCGTTACGCGTCAGCGCCGTTTGCTCGCGCAGGCTGTGCACGTACTGGCGGAGGTCGGGCAGGCTGGCTTCGCTGATGTGCAGCTCTTGCGGGCTGTCCAGGCCTGAGGCCAGGCGCGACTGCACCAGAGCCACCACCTCTTCGCGCAGGGCCAGGTTGCGTTGTGCCAACTCGTGCAGCGCGGTCAGCCGCAAAAGCGTGAAGTAGCTGCGTGTGACCTGCGTGGCCAACAGCAACTCGGCGGCCTTGGCATCGGCCTGGGCTGCGCGCTCTTGGCCCAAAGCGGCGTCCAGGGCGGCGCGGTTTTTACCGAACAGGTCGAACTCATAGCTGGCGCCCACCTGCGCATTGGCTGTTTCGTAGACGCCCCCCGCCAGGGGCGGCGGGTAGATGCCGTTGGCGCTAAAGCGTTGGCGCATGGCGTCAACCGATCCGGTGACACTGGCTTGGTCCGCACCGGTTTGGTAGTCGATGAGCGATTGGGCGCGCGCAATACGGGCCTGGGCAAGTTTGAGGTTAGGGCTGTTTTGCAGCGCCTGCTGCACCAAGGCGTTGAGCTGAACATCGCCAAAAACGCTCCACCAGTCGGGGCGCGGAGTTGCGGCGGCGGCTCGCACTGCTGGGGCTGCAAGCACGGTGGGCATTCCCAGCGCTTGCGGCACGGCCAGTTGGGCCTTGGGGCCCATGCCAGCGAAGTTAGCGCAGCCACTAACGCCTAGGGCGAGCGCGACCAGGGGCAC
>CAIYQF010000297.1 GCA_903928325.1 uncultured beta proteobacterium
CTCCGACGAGACGCGCCGGCGGCGTGACGCGCAACCAGTCGGCACCGGTTTCGACCGTGGCGCCGAGCTTGCCCAACTCAGTCGCCATGGCGGCGATGCGGTCGGTCTCTTTGACGCGCCAGCTGGCAATATTGCGCAGCTCGCTGGGGCCATCGGCGTACAGCGCCATCAACGCCAGCGTCATGGCCGCGTCGGGGATGTGGTTGAAGTCGCCGGTAATGGCGCGCAACGGCCACTGGCCGCGCGAAATATGCAGCCAGTTCGGCCCTTTTTCCACCACCGCGCCCATGCTTTGCGCGGCTTCTACAAAGCGGATGTCGCCCTGAATCGAGTCCGCGCCCACGCCTTCAATACGAATGCCGGGGCCAGAGACTATGGCGCCTAGGCCAATAAAGTAGCTTGCCGAAGAAGCATCAGCTTCCACATGGGTGCTGCCCGGCGACTGGTAACGGCTGCCTTTGGGGATGACAAAGGCACCGTCGCTCTCGCTATGCACCGCAATGCCAAAGCGCGCCAGCAGATTGAGCGTAATGTTGATGTAGGGCTTGCTGATGAGTTCGCCCACCACCTCGATGGTGATGTCCTGGTGCTGCGCCACCAGCGGCAGCGCCATCAGCAAGGCGGTCAAAAACTGGCTGGACACGTCACCGCGTACCTGGATGGGGGCGTTGAGCTGGAGCGTGGGCTTGCCAATGCGCAGCGGCGGAAAGCCCACGTTTCCAAGGTAGTCAATCTGGCAGCCCAGCAAGCTTAGGGCGTCCACCAGGTCGCCAATGGGGCGCTCGTGCATGCGCGGCACGCCCGAGAGGGTGAAATCGCCACCCATCACTGCCAGCGCTGCGGTCAAAGGGCGCATGGCGGTGCCCGCATTGCCCATGAAAAACGCAATCGGCGCGTCGGCTTGCGCACGTCCGCCCAGGCCGGTGATGGTCACTGTGGTGCCCTGAACCTCCACGCCGCAGCCCAGTTGGCGCAAGGCCGCCAGCATGACTTGCGTGTCGTCTGAATCCAACAGGTCGTGAACGACGGTGGTGCCTTCGCACAGGGCGGACAACAGAAGCACCCGGTTAGAAATGCTTTTGGAGCCGGGCAGGGCGACGGTGCCGCTGGCGGTTTGCAGGGGGGGGAGGTCCAAAAAGGCGAGAGAAAACATTACTTTGTCGTTGGCGGTGCGCCTAGACTCCAGGACGCGCGTGCATCGCTGGCTTGGCGGATTAGGGATTCGACTCCCGCGGCATCGCCATGGGAAATGGCGTGCTCCAGCACATCCAGGCTGGTGCGAAAACGCGCGATTTGAGAAAGAACCTTGGCTGCGTTGGCTAACAGAACATCGCGCCAGACAGCCGGGTCGCTGGCGGCGATGCGGGTGAAGTCGCGAAAGCCGGGGCCGGCCACGGATAGGAAATCAGCACCTTCTGGCTGTGCGGCGATGGCGTTCATCATGGCAAAGGCGAGCAGATGAGGCAGGTGGCTGACGGCGGCCAATGCGGCGTCATGCGCGGGTGCCGACATGTGGCGCACCCTGCAGCCCAACGCGCGCCACAGGGCGTCGGCTTGCGCCAGTTGCGTGGCGCCGGTTGCGGCGGTGGGGGTCAAAATCACCTGGCAGTGGGTGTAGAGCGCCGGGTCGGCGTGCGCGACCCCGGCCACCTCTTTGCCTGCAATCGGGTGCGCGGGCACGAAGCAGCTGATCGCCTGGCCCAACGCGCGCTCGGCGGCGGCTACCACGTCGGTTTTAGTGGAGCCGACGTCCATCACCAGCGCAGTAGCCGACAGGACACCCGCGATTGCCGTCAAGGTGGTTTGCGTGGCGGCGACCGGCACAGCCACCAGCACCAGGTCTGACCCGCGCGCTGCATCAGCCGCTGTTGCGGCCACGGCGTCCACCACGCCCATGGCCAGCGCACGATCACGTGTGGATGCGGAGGGGCTAAACCCGACAACATCGCGAACCAAACCGGCGCGCTTGAGCGCCAGCGCAAACGAGCCGCCCATCAGGCCGCAGCCCACCAAACCCAATTGTTCAAACATCACGGTAGTAGCGCCTTTTGCCTGAAGTCAGTCGGCCAGCGGGTAGGTGCCCAGCACTTTGTAAAAAGCGCACAGGTTTTGCAAATCTGCCAAAGCGGCCTTGACCTGCGGCTCAGACGGGTGGCCTTGCAGGTCGATGTAGAAAAAGTATTCCCACTGGCCGGAGCGCGCGGGGCGGGACTCAAAGCGCGTCATGGACACGCCGTGTTGCTTGAGCGGCACCAGCATGTCGTGCACCGCGCCAGGGCGGTTGGGGACTGACACGACCAGGCTGGTGCAATCTCGCCCGCTGGCCTCGGGGGCGGGCAGGGTGGCGGGCAGGCACACCACGACAAAGCGGGTGCGGTTAAAGGCGTCGTCCTGAATGGCGCGCGCGGCCAGGTGCAGGCCAAAAGTGGCGCCAGCGCGTTCGCTGGCAATCGCCGCACAGGTGGGTTGCGTGGCGGCCAGGCGGGCGCCTTCGGCGTTGCTCGACACCGCGCGCCGCTCGGCATGGGGCAGGTGGGTGGTCAGCCACTGCTGGCACTGGGCCAGCGCCTGCGGGTGGGCCAGCACCACTTCAATA
>CAIYQF010000298.1 GCA_903928325.1 uncultured beta proteobacterium
GGCCAATGGCGATCCTGGTTTTTACGATGACACTTCGGTGTTTCGCGCGCCACGCCCCTTGCTGGAGCCCGGGCGCTAAAAAAAGCCCGCAGGTTTGCTGGGCCCATCGTGCGGCGGCGTGCTTGGATTTTGCTGCTGCAGCCCTAACATAGCGCGGTAAGGCCCGGGTGGGCCTGCTGTGCAAAGAAAAGGAAATTGAATGAAACGCATACTTTTATTGGTGCTCACCAACGTCATGGTGGTGGTGGTTTTAGGCATCGTGGCCAGCCTGCTGGGCGTGAACCGCTACCTCACAGCCAACGGCCTGAACCTGGGCGCCTTGCTGGGCTTCGCGCTCATCATGGGCTTTGGCGGCGCGTTTATCTCGCTGCTCATCAGCAAGCCCTTGGCCAAGTGGAGTTCGGGCGTGCGCGTGATCGAGCAGCCGCAAAACGCCGACGAGGCCTGGATTGTGGACACCGTGCGCAAGTTGGCGGACAAGGCGCAGATCGGTATGCCCGAAGTCGGTATTTTCGAGGGCGATGCCAACGCTTTTGCCACCGGCGCTTTTAAGAACTCAGCGCTGGTGGCGGTGTCCACCGGCTTGCTGCAGGGCATGACGCGCGAAGAAATAGAGGCGGTACTAGGCCACGAAATCGCCCATGTGGCCAATGGCGACATGGTTACTATGACTCTGATCCAGGGCGTGATGAACACCTTTGTGGTGTTTTTGAGTCGGGTGGTCGGCTACGCGGTGGACAGCTTTTTGCGCAAGGGTGACGACCGCGACACGGGCCCTGGTATCGGCTACTTTGTCACCACCATCGTGCTTGACATCGTGCTGGGGTTTGCCGCCGCCATGGTCGTGGCTTGGTTTTCGCGCCAGCGTGAGTTTCGGGCGGATGCCGGTGCGGCCCAGTTGATGGGGCGCAAACAGCCCATGGTCAACGCGCTGGCGCGTCTGGGCGGCATGCACACCGGCGAGTTGCCCAAGAGCGTGGCGGCCTTTGGCATTGCGGGCGGCATTGGCCAGCTTTTTAGCACCCACCCACCGATCGAGGAGCGGATTGCGGCCTTGCAAAGCGCATAATTCACCCTTGTTGAAGTAGAGCGAGCTCCGTGTAACTGCGGCGCTCGCTTCGTTTTTTTGGGAGCGCACTGCGTGGAGTTTTCGGCCTGGTTGACTTTTTTTGCCGCCTGCTGGGCGATCAGCATTTCGCCTGGGCCGGGGGCCGTGGCGTCCATGAGCGCGGGTCTGAACTACGGCTTTCGCCGCGGCTATTTCACTGTCTTTGGGCTGATCTTGGGCATCTGGACCCAGCTACTCTTCGTAGGCGCGGGTTTGGGCGCGCTGGTGGCCACATCAGCCACCGCATTTGGTGTGGTCAAGTGGGCGGGCGTGGCGTATTTGGTGTATCTGGGCATTGCGCAGTGGCGCGCCCCGGCCACGCCGATGGCCGCGCGCAGCGACGACGGCACGCAAACCACGCGCCGCTCCATGGTCTTGCGCGGCTGGATGATTAACGCCGTCAACCCCAAGGGCACCGTGTTCATGCTGGCGGTGGTGCCGCAGTTTTTGGTGCTCAATCAGCCCTTGCTAGAGCAGTACCTGGTGATAGGCGCCACGCTGTCGTTTACCGACCTGGTGGTGATGGCGGGCTACACCGCCCTGGCGTCCAAGGTGTTGAACGCGCTGCGCGACGCCGCACACATCCGCACCATGAACCGCGTATTTGGCGGCCTTTTTGTGGTGGCGGGAACCTTGCTGGCGCTGTTTAAGCGCGGTGCCTGAGCGGACACTCCGCAACAACCATCCAAAGCGGCTCCGTCATGTTGCGATGCCAACGTCCGTTAGCCACCTTATATTGACTGTGGAACCCGCGCTACCAGCGAACGCTGTCAACTAAATGGGAGACCTCGCGTTAAGCATATGTGGTGACTTCGCCATGATCTGAAAGACTACATGTTTAAGAACACTTTGATTGCAGCTTTGCTGGCGACAACGGGATTGGTAGCGCTTGCACAAACAACCACAGCTGCACCAAAGGCCCCATCGGCGTCCGCCGCGCTTCCGGCTACCCCAGCAAAAGCGGCCGCAGTTGCCGCGCCCGCAGCGCCAGCAGCGCCTGCTGCAAAGGCTGTGGCAGCGGAGGCGGCCGTGAAGAAGTCAAAGAACAATATTTGCCACGACAAGACCAGCCCTGGTTACAAACAAACCAAAAACTTTACCGAATTTCAGACCATGGAAGAGTGCGTGAAGAGCGGTGGTCGCCCAAACAAAGCAAGCAAATAAATATCTGCTGACACAAAGGCCGCCAAATCAGTGGTCTTTGTGGTCGATTGAATACTGGACGTAAACGAGAGCGGCCGACAAGTTGCCTTAGGGCTGCAGGTCCAGCGCAAGCGCCTCAGCCACCTTAATCCCATCCACCCCCGCCGACAAAATGCCCCCGGCGTAACTGGCGCCTTCGCCGGCCGGGTACAGGCCGCGTAAGTTTGTGCTTTGCAGGTCCTCGCCCCGCGGCATTTTGAGAGGGCTTGAGGTGCGGGTTTCCACGCCGGTGAGCACCGCGTCGGCCATATCAAAGCCTTTGATCTTGCGGCCAAACACGGGAATGGCTTCGCGGATGGCTGCAATCGCATAGGCGGGCAGGCTATTGGCCAAGTCCACCAGATGAACGCCCGGCTTGTAAGACGGCAGCACTGCGCCCAACGCGCTGGACGCGCGCGCCACCAAAAAATCACCCACCAGCTGCCCCGGTGCGTCGTAGTTGGCGCCGCCGTGCGCGTAGGCGGCGGATTCGAGCGCGCGCTGAAACGCAATGCCCGCCATGGGGTGCGCGCGGCTGGCGCTGGGCAGCGCGCCTGCCAGCAGGGTTCTAGCCTCGGCGGCATAGCGCGCGCCGTCTTCGGCCCCAAAGGCCGCCACGAAGCTGGCTTCGTCGTGCGGATAGTCGGCCGGGTCAATGCCGACCACGATGCCCGCGTTGGCGTTGCGCTCGTTGCGCGAATACTGGCTCATGCCGTTGGTTACCACGCGTTCGGGCTCGGAGGTGGCGGCCACCACGGTGCCGCCGGGGCACATGCAAAAGCTGTAGACGCTGCGCCCGTTGGCGGCGTGGTGCACCAGCTTGTAGTCGGCCGCGCCCAAGAGCGGGTGCCCGGCGTGGCGGCCCCAGCGGGCGCGGTCGATCACGCTCTGCGGGTGTTCAATGCGAAAGC
Source organism: uncultured beta proteobacterium (assembly GCA_903928325.1). Taxonomy (GTDB): domain Bacteria; phylum Pseudomonadota; class Gammaproteobacteria; order Burkholderiales; family Burkholderiaceae_C; genus Allorhodoferax. Next base: position 3,202 of record CAIYQF010000298.1, read on the forward strand.
CCACCGAGAAGGGCTTGGCCTGCATGGCCACGCCGCGCGACCACAGCATGGCGAAGGTGTCGCGGGCACTGTGGCCCAGCGCCATAACCACGTGGTCGGCGGCCAGTTCTTGCAAGGCGCCACTGGCCAGGTCGAGTACCTGCAGGCCGCAGATGCGCTGCGCTTGCCCGTCTGCGGTGGTGTCTGGGGTGCTGCGGATGTCCACCACCCGCTGGCCAAAGCGCACTTCACCGCCCAGGGCGATGATGCGCGCGCGCAGGTTTTCCACCACCTTGACGAGTTTGAAGGTGCCAATGTGCGGATGCGCTTCCACCAATATTTCGGGCGGCGCGCCCGCTTCCACCAGCTCTTGCATCACCTTGCGCCCCAGGTGGCGCGGGTCTTTGATCTGGCTCCAGAGCTTGCCGTCGGAAAACGTGCCGGCGCCGCCTTCGCCAAACTGCACA
>CAIYQF010000299.1 GCA_903928325.1 uncultured beta proteobacterium
ATGCGTACCGTGTCGGAAATTTCGACGACGAGCGCGTAGGACAGCTTGTCAAACGTCAGGAACACCATCGCCAGCCCGTTGCGCTCGTCGGGCAATTCCAATGCGAGCGGGGATTCCTGCGACCGGTCAACGAGTTGCTGGCCCCGCTTTTGAATGGCCAGTACATGGCCAGGCTCCAAGCCGATGGCCGATCCGCGGTTGATCACCACCACCTGGTTTTGCGCGGCATTGACCACGGCGCTGCCATACACCGAGATGATTTGGGCCTCCACATCTTGTTCGGGGGTGTGGGCGCTCAGGTCTTTCCAGGGTGAAGTGGGTCGGGCTATCAAGCGGTCGCCCCGGCGTAGCTCTTCTTTGGAACTGGTAATTTCCAGCGAGGCTGGCACCACCGAGGTGACGGTTTTGCCCTCGGAGACGGTGTCCACCATACTTTGTCCACGCACCAGGCGGGCGCTGCCGATGAATTGGGCTTCGTAGCCCAAGATCTCGCTAGTGACTGGGTCTATTAAGGGCTTGGCAGTGCGAAATATCTGGAAATACGGGTCCGCGCCAGGGGTCACGGTGAGTGCTGCGCCTTGTGCCCCCAGCGCATAGGCACGGTCGCCACGGGCCAAAAGCACGCGGTCTTCCGGGCCGCCCACGATACGCGCCGCGTTCTGAACCGCAGCCTCATCAAGCACCAGGGGTTCGGCAAGAAAGGGTTCGATGGCGCTTCTTTTGAGGACCTCAAATAAGCGTACTGGCACCTCTTGCGTGCGCACCTGGGGGCTCAAGCGCTCGGTGGGTGGCGGTGGCGGCTCAGCGGCCAGGGCGAGTTGTGCGACCGAAAAACCCCAGACCAGAGCCAGCGCGACGATAAATCCCCCCGCTGTGCACAACGGGGCTTTGCAAGTGCTTGGTACCATGTCCGCATCCTCTTTGAAAACTTATGATTTTGTGAATTATTGCCGCGAATCACGGTTGGTCATTGCGGGTTTGTCAATTTATCGGCAGCTGCGGCCTTAAAAAAGCGAAAATGACAGGCTTTTGCACCTTGTCTATGGCTTTACTTCCCATTCTTTGTTATCCCGACCGGCGGCTCAACACGGTCGCCAAGCCCCTTGCCAGCGTAGACGCGCGCGTCGCGCAACTGGTGCGCGATATGCTCGACACCATGTACGAAGCCAACGGCATTGGCTTGGCGGCCAGCCAGGTGGATGTGCATGAGCGCGTGATCGTTATCGACGTGTCCCAGGAGCGCAACCAGCCGCTGGTGCTGATCAACCCCGCGCTGGTATGGACCAGCGAGGGCACACACCTTAACGAAGAAGGCTGTTTGTCCGTGCCCGGCATTTACGACGGCGTGATCCGTCATGACGAAGTGCATGTGCGTGCGTGGGATGCGCAAGGCCAGAGCCGTACCGTTGAAGCGCAAGAGCTGCTCGCGGTGTGTATCCAGCACGAGATGGACCATTTGATGGGCAAGGTGTTTGTCGAATACCTGTCGCCCTTGAAGCGCAACCGCATCAAAACCAAAATGCTCAAAGCGCAGCGCGAGGACGCGCGTTGAGGCTGGTATTTGCGGGCACGCCAGAGTTTGCCCGTACCGCCTTAGAGCATTTGGTGGCGACCGGTCACACCATCGCTTTGGTGTTGACACAGCCAGACCGGCCTGCCGGACGCGGCATGAAGCTCCAAGCCTCCGCAGTCAAACAGTTTGCCCTGGACCACGGATTCCCCCTGGCGCAGCCGCACGGACTGCGCCTGGACGGCAAATACGCGGAAGAAGCGGCCGCCGCCCGCGAGGCGATCGCCGCCGCCCAGGCCGACGCCATGGTGGTGGTGGCCTACGGTTTGATACTGCCCCAGTGGGTGCTCGATGCCATGGCCGGGCCCGGACAATGGGGCTGCCTCAATATCCACGGCTCACTCTTGCCACGCTGGCGCGGCGCTGCCCCCATCCACCGTGCCATTGAGGCTGGTGACCGATATACCGGCGTCACTATCATGCAAATGGACGCGGGCCTGGACACCGGGGCCATGCTGTTGCAAGAGAGCCTGCCGATTGAGCCCGCTGACACCAGCGCCAGCTTGCACGACCGGGTGGCGGCTCTGGGTGCGCGCCTGGTGGTGCAAGCGCTG
>CAIYQF010000300.1 GCA_903928325.1 uncultured beta proteobacterium
GCCTACCTGGAATACGCCTTGAGCGTGGTCAAGGGTCGCGCGCTGCCCGATGTCTGCGATGGCCAGAAGCCGGTGCAACGGCGGATTTTGTATTCCATGTCGCGCATGGGCTTAGGGTTTGGCGGCGCCAATGGCAACACCGGGGCCAAGCCGGTGAAAAGTGCGCGTGTGGTGGGTGACGTGCTGGGCCGCTTTCACCCGCACGGCGACCAGGCGGCGTATGACGCGCTGGTGCGCATGGCGCAGGACTTTTCGCAGCGCTACCCGCTGATTGACGGGCAGGGCAACTATGGCTCGCGCGACGGCGACGGTGCTGCCGCCATGCGCTACACCGAGGCGCGCTTGGCCAAGATCACCAGCCTGTTGCTGGATGAAATTGACCAGGGCACGGTGGACTTTCAAGCCAATTACGACGGCTCTACCGAAGAGCCGCGCCAGTTGCCCGCGCGCCTGCCGTTTGCCTTGCTCAACGGCGCCAGCGGCATCGCGGTCGGTTTGGCCACCGAGATTCCCAGCCACAACCTGCGCGAAATCGCCGACGCCTGCGTGGCGTTGATCAAAACGCCCATGCTGAGCGACGCCGATTTGTACGCCCTGGTGCCTGGGCCGGACTACCCCGGCGGCGCACAAATCATCAGCCCCGCAGCAGACATTGCCGACGCCTACCGCAGCGGGCGTGGCTCGCTCAAAGTGCGGGCGCGCTGGAAGATTGAAGACCTGGCGCGCGGCCAGTGGCAGCTGGTGGTGACCGAGCTGCCGCCGGGCGTGAGCAGCCAGCGCGTGCTGGAAGAAATTGAGGAGCTGACCAACCCCAAGGTCAAGGCCGGCAAAAAAGCGCTGTCCCTGGACCAGACGCAGCTCAAGGCGAGCATTCTGGCGGTGCTCGACGTGGTGCGCGACGAGTCGGGCAAGGAAAACGCGGTGCGCCTGGTGTTTGAGCCCAAGACCAGCCGCATTGAGCAGCAAGAGCTGATTACCGCGCTCCTGGCGCATACCAGCTTGGAGTCTTCCAGCCCGATCAACCTCACCATGGTCGGGCTGGACGGGCGGCCCACGCAAAAGTCGTTTCGCCAGATGCTGTCCGAGTGGATCGCGTTTCGCCAAACCACGATCGAGCGGCGCTCGCGCCACCGCCTGGGCAAGGTGCTAGACCGCATCCATATCCTGGAAGGGCGCCAGACCGTTCTGCTCAATATTGACGAGGTGATTGCCATCATCCGCCAATCGGACGAGCCCAAGGCGGCGCTGATGGCGCGCTTCAATTTGTCAGACCGCCAAGCGGAAGACATTCTGGAAATCCGGCTGCGCCAACTGGCCCGCCTGGAGGCCATCAAGATTGAGCAGGAGTTGTCTGAGTTGCGGGGCGAGCAGCAAAAACTCGAAGAAATATTGGGCAATCCGTCAAGCCTGCGCCGCCTGATGGTCAAAGAGATCGAGGCGGACGCCAAAACCTTCGCCGACCCGCGCCGCACGCTGATTCAAGAACAGAAAAAGGCCGTGGCCGAAGTGAAGGTCGTTGACGAACCGGTGACCGTGGTGGTCAGCGACAAAGGTTGGGTGCGCACCCGCACCGGTCATGGCCATGAGGCCAGCAGCTTTGCCTTTAAGGCGGGCGACGCGCTGTATGGCACGTTTGAGTGCCGCAGCGTAGACACGCTGCTGGCTTTTGGCTCAAATGGGCGTGTTTATTCGGTGGCCGTGTCCCTGTTGCCCGGAGGGCGGGGGGACGGCCAGCCCCTCACCAGCCTCATTGAGCTGGAGTCGGGCACCCAGGTGCTGCACTACTTTGCCGGACCGGCCAGCGCGCAGTTGCTGCTGGCCAGCAGCGGTGGCTATGGCTTTATGGCTTCGGTGGACAACATGGTCTCCCGCCAAAAAGCCGGCAAGGCCTTTGTGACCTGCAACCCCGGCGAGGCCTTGTGCGCGCCCTCGCTGGTGGCGGGCGCCAGCCTGCCCCAGTTGCTGGGCGCGGCGGTAGCGCCTGCGCTGCCCAACACTACGCGCCCCCAGGTGGCCGCAGCGACCGACGTGGCCTGCGCGTCCACCCTGGGGCGCATCCTGACCTTCAAGTTGTCTGAGCTCAAGATCATGGAAAAAGGGGGGCGCGGCCTTATGCTGTTGGCGCTCGAAGACAAAGACACCCTGGCCGGTGCGGCCGCTTACACCCGCAGCGTGCGCATCGCTGGCGTTGGGCGCGGCGGTAAGGAGCGCGAGGAGACGCTGGAAATCCGCAGCCTGAACAACGCACGCGCGCCGCGCGGGCGCAAGGGCCGGGCGGCGGACTTGGGATTTAAGCCCAACGCGGTAGGGCGCCTTGAGTAAGCTTGGGCTATGACGCAAAAGAAGATACTCCTTGTAGGCGGTGGCATAGGCGGTTTGGCCACGGCGCTGGCCTGTGGCATGCGGGGCTTGCAAGTGCAACTGATCGAGAAGAAGCCAGCGTTCTCCGAGGTGGGCGCAGGCATTCAGCTCAGCCCCAATGTGGTGGGTCTGCTCGAAGGCTGGGGCTTGCGGTCGGGCCTGGATGCGGTGGCCTGTTTCCCGGCGCTTTTGCAGGTGCGCAGCGCGCAGTCAGCGGCGCTGCTGGGCCAATTGGCCCTGGGTGCCCGCGCCGTGCAGCGCTATGGCGCGCGCTACGCCACCATCGCCCGCGCTGATTTGCAAAATCTGCTGCTGGGTGCCGTGCAGGCCCAAGGCAGCACCCAGTTGCTGCTGAACAATGCCTTGCAGCTCGTCAGCCAGGACGCCAACGCGGTGCAAGTGACCACCACCGACGGCCACCAGCGCCGCGCCAATGTGGTGATCGGTGCCGACGGCTTGTGGAGTGATGTGCGCGACTTTGTGCGTACCGACGCCCAGCCTCGGTTTAGCGGCCACCTGGCTTACCGCGCGATGGTGCCGCAAGCTGCGCTGCCCCAGGCTTTGCGCAGCGACGTCATCACCGCTTGGCTCGGTCCACGGTTTCACGCGGTGCAGTACCCGGTGCATGGCGGCCAATGGCTCAATGTGGTGGTGATCGTTGAAGGCCCATCGCCCAAAGATATCCACCACTGGGACCATGAGGCCAACGCCCACGACCTGCACATGCATCTCCAAGGCGCTGCCAGCGCGCTTCAAGACCTGGTGGCTGCCACCAAGTCCTGGCGCCTGTGGCCGCTCAATGGCCTGCCCCACCTGCGCAGCGCCCAAGAGTTGGCTTTCGGACGCATTGCCCTAATGGGTGACGCTGCCCACCCCATGTTGCCCTACCTGGCCCAAGGCGCGGGCATGGCCATTGAAGACGCGGCCAGTCTGGCCGATGTGCTATCCCAACCCGCCTTGGGCGATATGGCTGCGCTAGAGCGTTACGCCCAAACCCGCTGGCGCCGCAACGCCCGCGTGCAGGCGCGCGCCCAGCGCAACGGCGAGATATTCCACGCCAGTGGACTGCAATGCTGGGGCCGCGACACGGCCATGCAATTGCTGGGACAGCGTTTGCTGGATGTGCCGTGGTTGTACGGGGGTAGGTGAGGGCGCTTAGGCGTGATCCGAGCGGGTCACGAGTTTTCGGTAAAGGGTCTGCCGACTGATCCCGAGTTGGCGCGCTGCTTGTGAAACGTTGCCCTTGCTCACTGCCAACGCCTGCTGCATAGCACCCATTGCCATGGCTTCGAGATTTTGCCCAGCCGGATGGGGTGGATCCTGTGCCGCGCGTGTCTCGGTTTGCGCGAGGTCTTGTGCAATATCGTCGGGCAGGTGATCCCACGCAATGTATTGTTGATCGGGGTCTAGCATGGCGCTGGAGGTTCGCAGCACGTTGGCCAATTGACGTAGGTTTCCAGGCCACGAATGCAAGGCCATTTTCGCCAGCAAGTCGGCACAGATGCGTATGTCGCGCTTGGGGTTTAGGCCGCTCAGCAGTCTGTGCACCAAAGCTTCGAAATCGGTTCGTTCGCGCAGCGGCGGCAGTTGAACCGTCAGTCCGTTGATGCGGTAGTACAGGTCGCTGCGAAAGCGCTCGCGTTCGGCGTCGGCGCGCAGGTTGTGGTGCGTAGCGCACACCAGAGCGAAGTCAACGTCAACGCCGCGACCACCACCCAGCGGCGTCACGCAGCGTTCTTGCAGCACGCGCAGCAAACGGGCTTGCATGGTCAGCGGCATGTCACCGATTTCATCGAGCAATAGCGTGCCCCCATGGGCTTCACGCAGTCGTCCCGGGCTGCCTTCTTTTCTGGCCCCGGTAAAAGCGCCTGGTGCATAGCCAAATAATTCGGCTTCTATCAGGTTCTCGGGAATAGCGCCGCAGTTGATGGCGACAAACGGTCCGTTGCAGCGTGAACTTGAATCGTGCATGGCGCGCGCAAAGTACTCTTTGCCGACGCCCGATTCGCCCAGAATGAGAACCGGTATCGGCTTGTCCAGTACCCGGCGGGCTTTGTCTGCGGCGCTGCGCCAGCGCAGGTCTCCGGTGTCCAGACAGGAAAGGGCATCGACAGGGGTGCGCTGGGTCGGGGCTTGCTGCGCGATTACAGACGACGCGGACTTGGAGCTCTCACCATGTACGGCGGCGAAAACGGTGCTGCCGTTACGCAAGCGCAAGGGCGTTGCCTGACCGGGTCTGCGCATGCAGCGCGACAACACATCCTCCATGCGCACCTCAACCACGCTATGCAACTGGGTCTTGCCAAAATGAAGGGGGTTCAACTGAAAAAGTGCCATGGCCGCCCGGTTGGCTCCCACAATCCATCCGTCGTCGGACACGGCAACAATGGCTTCGGCCACCGTTCCGATCCCTTCTGAATGGGTGTGCATGTGCAGCCGAATGGCGCGGCCAAAGCTGGTGGTGATGAGCCGGTTCTCGATCATGCGGGCAGCGGTGGTGACCAAGCCCAGTGTGTGGGGGTGTCCGTTGTGCTGGTCTCCGGAGATGTCCAGAATACCAAGCAGACGACCGGTGGCCGAGAGGATGGGCGATGCGGCGCAGGTCAGGAAACTGTTGCGCTCCAAGAAATGTTCGGCACCATGAATTTCGACGCTGTTGCCTTCAGCCAGCGCCGTGCCAATGGCATTGGTGCCACGGTGGGTTTCATGCCACGAGGCCCCGCACGACAAAGCAACGCGTTGTGCCTTGTCCAGAAAGATGGCGTCACCCAGTGTATGCATCAGCGTACCGCGGTCGTCCGCCAGTACCACCACGTTTTGGCCATGGCGCACTTGCTCAAACAGGTACTCCATGACAGGACGCGAGTGGGCTAGCAGCTCATGGTTGCGCACCAAGGCATGGCCGAGTTCGGCGCCGCTGCTGTGTTCGGTGGCGTGCAAGCGACCGTCGGGCAGCAAACCGGCCGCCAGACTGCGACTCCAAGAGCGCGCAAGCCGTTCATCGAGTCCATGGCTCGGTATGGAGCCAAATTTCCGAAGGTGTTGGCGCGCCTGGCGAATTGCCATGGCATGCTGGGCTGTTTGCAAGGTGTCTCCTCGACAGACTTCAAGTCCGTTCTAAATGATCAAAGCCACGGGGATCGTACCCAAGGACTGGGGTGTTGACGATATGAACGGATTTGCATAGCGCGACTGTATGGACTGTGTGACTTTTTGTTACAGGTGTCGCTCTTTGGTTCGTCCAGTCGTTATCGCGCGGTACAACTGAATGCTGGCGGCAATACAAATAGCCAATGAAATCAAGGCTTGGAGCGGCTGTGCGCTGCTTGGCACGAGACTTGATAGATATCAGTGCCCGCAAGGGAAGCACTTCAACTAATTGTCTAAAACGAGGAGATACCATGTCTTACGCAGCCCCCGGCGCCGCCGGCGCCAA
>CAIYQF010000301.1 GCA_903928325.1 uncultured beta proteobacterium
ATCGTCAGTCTGATATTCCTGAAATTCCGGAACTCACCTGGTTGTTGACCTGCGTAACCTCCAAGGGTTTGCTGAATCGGGCGCACGCCTACAAGGCGGCAGTGGACCAAAATACAACCGCGCAACAGGAACCGGACGCCGATGTGAATGCCGGGCTCTTCATGTACCCGGTGCTGATGGCAGCCGACATTTTGATGTTCAACGCCCACCAGGTGCCGGTCGGACGCGACCAAGTCCAGCACATCGAGATGGCGCGCGACATGGCCAACAGCTTTAACCACCGCTACGGCGAGCACTTTGTAGCGCCCCAGGCCGCAATCGAAGAATCGGTGGCCACCCTGCCAGGCCTGGACGGGCGCAAGATGAGCAAGAGCTACGACAACACCATCCCCTTGTTTGCACCGCGCGCGGAGTTAAAGAAGCTCATTGCCGGTATCAAAACCGACTCGCGCGCTCCCGGCGAGGCCAAAAGCACCGAAGGCTCGGCCCTGTTCCAGATTTACCAGGCCTTTGCCAGCGCCGACGAGACCGCCGCTTTTGCCCAAGACTTTGCCCATGGCATCGCCTGGGGAGAGGCCAAAGACCGTCTGTTTGAGCGCATTGACCGTGAAATCGCCCCCATGCGGGCGCGCTACGAGTGGCTGATGGCTCACCCGCAAGAGGTGGAAGCCATGCTGCATGCTGGTGCAGCCAAGGCGCGCGCTGTGGCCACGCCCTTTATGGCGCGCCTGCGCCAGGCCGTGGGCTTGCGCAGCCTGTCCAGCGCCAGCGCCGCAGGCCCGGCCAAAGCGGCCAAGGTGGCTGCGGCCAGCTTTAAGCAATACCGCGAGAAAGACGGGCAGTTCTACTTCAAGCTGGTGGACGCCAAAGGCGCGCTCTTGCTGCAAAGCCTTGGCTTTGCATCGCCCAAGGAGGCGGGGGTGGCTATCGCGCGGATCAAGCAAGACGGTCTGGCGGCGCTGGACGCACTGCGCGGGCAACTGTCTGATAGCCATGCCAGCGTTGAGGCGCTGCAAGCCGCGCTGGACAGCATGGCGAGCGAGCAAGCCTGACATGCAAGCGCGGGCCTGACCCCCAGCGCTGCATTCAAGCTGCCCGATACCTGCCCAATGAAAGCCCGCTACTTCATTCAACTGGTGATGTTGTCGGCGCTGTGGGGCGCGTCCTTCATCCTCACCAGGGTCTCGGCACCGCAGCTCGGTCCCAATGTGTCGGCGGGGCTGCGCATGCTGCTGGCCACCATGGTGCTGGGCGTCATCATGCGCGCGCTCAAGCACCCTTGGCCTACGCAACACTGGCGCGAGTTGCTGTTGATCGGCTTTTTGGCGGTAGCCGGGCCGCATGTGCTGTATTCGTGGTCGGCGTTGCATTTGCCTGGCGGATACGGCGCGCTGCTGTCGGTGACCGCCGTGCTGTTTGGGGCATTTGCCTCCGCGTTTTTGAAGGAAGAGGCGCTCACGCGCGGCAAACTGGCGGGTTGCGTGCTGGGTTTGGTGGGCGCGGCGCTGGTGGTGCACTTGGGGCCGGTGGAGCCCACGCACACGCTGGTGGTCTCGGCGCTGGTGTGCATGGGCGCCGCCGCCCTGTCGGGCACCGCTACGCCCTTATTAAAACGCGCCACCTTGCGCATGGAGCCACTGAGCATTACGGCGGGCATGCACGCCGCAGCCGTACTCATGTTGCTCCCCGGAGCGCTTTACGACCTGCCACAAGCGCATTTCACCCTGACCGCCCTAGCCGCCGTGGCGGTCTTGGGCATCGCCACCTCGGGCCTGGCGTATTGGATGTTTATGCGCATCATCCAGCACGTGCCGCCCATGGCGTCCATGACGGCCAACTTCATGAGCACCGGCTTTGGCGTGCTGTGGTCGGTGCTGCTGCTCGACGAGCCCACCAGCTGGGCGATGGCGGCAGGCGGCGGCCTGATTGTGCTGGCCTGCTTGCTGGTGTCCAACCTGAACCCGTTGCGCGCCTGGGGCGCAAAATTGCCCACCAGTCCTTGATTCCGCGCCACCCTATGCAAGCCACCCTGAATATCTCCGCCTACCAGTTCACGCCTTTGCCCGACGCCGCCGAACTGCGCCCCGTGCTGCTGGCGCGCGCGCTGGCGCTGGAACTCAAAGGGACGATTTTATTGGCCACCGAAGGCATCAATCTGTTTCTGGCCGGGCCCGCAGACCAGGTGCGCGAATTTGTGGCGCAGTTGCGCACCGACGCCCGCTTTGCCGCCTTGCAGCCCAAAGAGAGCTGGTCGGACACCACACCCTTCAAAAAAATGCTGGTCAAGGTGAAAAACGAAATCATCCGCATGAACCATCCGGCGGTTCAGCCACAAACCGGTCGAGCGCCAGCGGTGGACGCCACCACCTTGAAGCGCTGGCTCGATACCGGTCAAGACGACCAAGGTCGCCCCGTGTTGATGCTGGATACACGCAATGCTTTTGAGGTGAACGAGGGCAGTTTTGTGGGTGCGCTGGACTGGCGTATCGATAAGTTCAGCGACTTTCCAGCGGTGGCCGATCAGCACTTGGACGGCTTACGCAACACCACCGTGGTGAGTTTTTGCACCGGTGGCATACGCTGCGAAAAAGCGGCTATTTACCTGCGCGAGCAGGGACTAGACACTGTGTACCAACTCGAGGGCGGCATTC
>CAIYQF010000302.1 GCA_903928325.1 uncultured beta proteobacterium
CAGGTCTTTGCACTGCTGCTTGGTATTGCAAAACGCCAGGGTGCTGATGGGGCGAAAGTGCATCAGCAAACTGCCCACCGCCTCAAAGCGGTTGGCGCGCGTCACCTCATAAAAGCGCTGCTCAATGGCGTTTTGCGCCTTGGGCGCTGCCACGGTAATGTGCTGCGGATTCTTGAGGAAGCTGCGCGCCAGCTTCTCGATGCCCTCGGGGTAGGTGGCCGAAAAGAGCAGGGTTTGGCGCTCGGGCGGGGTTTGCGCAATCACTTTGCGCATGTCCTCAAAAAAGCCCATGTCCAGCATGCGGTCCGCTTCGTCCAGCACCAGGGTGCCCAGGCTCTCCAGCACCAGGTAGCCGCGCTCCAGGTGGTCCATGATGCGCCCGGGCGTACCCACCACAATGTGGGCGCCGTTCTCTAACGACGCGCGCTGGCCGCGCAGCGCAATGCCGCCGCACAGCGTCACCACTTTCACGTTGTCTTGCGCCCGTGCCAGGCGGCGAATCTCGGCAGTTACCTGGTCGGCAAGCTCGCGCGTGGGGCACAAAACCATGGCCTGCACCGCAAACCAACGGGGGTTGAGTTTGGCCAGCAGCGCCAGGGCAAATGCGGCCGTCTTGCCGCTGCCGGTTTGGGCCTGGGCAATCAGGTCGTGGCCTGCCAAGGCAGGCGGCAAGCTGGCCGCCTGGATGGGTGTCATTTCCAGGTAGCCCAGCTGCGTCAGGTTGGCCAGGGTGGCCGGGGCCAGCGGCAGTGTGGAGAAAGCCGTGCTGGCGCCGCTGGGGGTGTGATGAGTCATGCACCCATTATCGGGCGCATGGGAAGTGCTTACTTGTTGATGGCCAGCAGTTCCACCTCAAACAGCAGCGTGGCGTTGGGCGGAATCACGCCGCCCGCACCGCGCGCGCCATAGGCAATGGCCGCAGGGCAGGTGAGCTTGGCCTTGCCGCCCACCTTCATTTTTTGCACCCCCTCGGTCCAGCACGGAATCACACCGCGCAGCGGAAAGTCGATGGGCTCGTTGCGCTTGTAGGAGCTGTCAAATTCGCGCCCGTCCGGAAAAGTGCCGCGGTAATGCACTTTGACGCTGTCCGCCGCCGTGGGGCTGGCGCCGGTGCCTTCTTTGAGCGCGCGGTAGACCAAGCCACTGGGTGTGACCACGGCACCGGCCTCTTTGGCGGCAGCGTCGGTGGTGGCGTCGGCGATGGCTGCGCCGCTGATGGCGAGGAGGGTGGCGCTGGCGGCGGCCAGGGTGAATTTGTAAAAGGTGGATTTCATGGTCATGGGTGGTGGATGAGTCAATATCCTATTGTGGCAGGCCAATTGGGAGTCAAAATTATGCTTTTTATAAACGTACTTGAGTTTTCATATTTTTAAATGCATACTTAAGTATTCAAACAATTTAGGTGTGCTATGGAAACCCTTGACGTCACCCTGGCCGAGCGCGGCCAAATCGTGATTCCCAAAGAGGCCCGCGATGCGCTGGGTCTCAAAGCGGGGAGCAAGCTGCAAATTCGAATCGACGGGAACTGCCTGGTCATCGAAAAAAAGGTGGCTTTGGACTTAAGCCGCTGGGTGGGCAAGGCGGTTGACGACGGGCTGACGCGCGACCAGGCCTTGGCCGAACTGCGCGGCCGCGCCGTGCCGTGGCAGCAGGAACCCAGCGCCAAGGACAGCGACGCATGAAGACGGCGGTCGATTCCAGCGTGTTGTTTGACATCGTCAAAGGCGCGCCAGGCGCTGGCGCAGCCCAAAAGGCCTTGGAAGCTGCGCTATCCCAAGGGAGCGCCTGCGTGTGCGCGGTGGTGGTCGCGGAGCTGGGGCGCTACTTTGCCAACGAGCAAGACCTGCACCCTGTTGCAAAATGCAGGTCCCCGCCTTCAACCATGCCAAACCCGGGTAGACAACACTCTCCGACTCGAAACTCAGGTTGTGAATGATTGTGTCTTTCAAGACCTCACACCGCATCGCTCTGCCTTATGATGGCCAGAGGGCACTGACACAGCCTTTCACTCGTGTAACCTGAAATTGTATAATATAATCACTGACCAGGGTTGCACGTACCGGGGACCGGTGTACCGGTACCGGGACCGGCATTTTTTCTGGTCCTTAATAGGTCCCGGTACGTACATGTACCGGCATGGTTGCCGGTACACCA
>CAIYQF010000303.1 GCA_903928325.1 uncultured beta proteobacterium
TCACTTTCTAAAATAAAAATTCAATTCAAGGCACGATCATGCGAAAACTCGCATAGTGATCGGCCGTGTAGTAACAAGTCTCTGGCGCTGTGGCTGGGCCACCGCACACGATTCTTTGAGCTCCACGGTCCCGCGAGCCCGGCGTTTTGACGGTGTATTCACGGTAATAGCCACGCTTTTGCAAGGGCAATATGCGTTCACGGTTACCAAAAATAACGCCATCTTTTTTAAATGGGAAAGGGCCGCCCTGTTGAATGCTGAGGTAGGTCTCAATGCCGTGCGCAGGTAGAGCCTGCTGCGAAATCGTCTGAAGCGGGGCTCCCAAAGCCCATTTCACATCCGACGCACCCGCCACCGACGCCACTGCCGCCCAAAAGAGCGCCACGCAAGCCAGGGTGAATTTGCGCACTGCCTTGGTGCGTTCGGCGGCCCTTAGGGCACCCATAAACACCGCTCTGGCCACCGAAAACACATGAAAATCCGTCAACAAACAAAAAAACTGCCAAAAACCATGGGTCGATTGTCGTTGACCTAGCACAAAAATGCAATACCCCGCGACCTGCTAAGGCCTGTTTATCTCAGGGTTTGCCCGTATGGGGCTTGCGCGTTAGCGGCGCGACTGAGGTCGCCTTGGGTCTCAAAGTTGCGAGTGCAGGACCCGATTGGACTGGGCGCTGCGGCTATCAGCGATGCCGTCCTGGGGTTTAGCCACACGCACCCCGCGCGTGCCCAGGATGCTGACAAAGAAGGCGTCCGCCCCCGTTTTTCCCGCTGCGTCCATCAGGCCAATGAGCGTAGCGAAATGCACCTCGGTGGCGTCGGCCTCGGTGCTGCCGAAGCGGCAGGCAAAGTCCCAGTAGTCCACACCTTCGGGCAAGGCGGCGCGGCGCTGGCGCGCCACGTACTTGCGCACTTCGTGCTTGCTGGCGTCCAGGAGGCGTTCGCGGTTGCGGCCTTCGACGGTGAGTTGGAATAGTTTTTTCACGCTGTCCTTGGTAGTGGGGCCATTATTGAGCCGCTTGCACGCTCAGCGCGTGGCGTTGGCGTCCGCCACGGTCAGCGCGGTCATGTTGACAATGCGCCGCACCGTGGTGCTGGCAGTAAGTACGTGCACCGGCTTGGCCGCGCCCAAGAGCACCGGCCCGATGGCAATATTGCCACCGGCGGCTGTTTTTAGCAGGTTGTAGGCGATGTTGGCGGCGTCGATATTGGGCATGACCAAAAGGTTGGCGTCGCCGTGCAGTGGGCTGTTGGGCATCAGGGCTGCGCGGGCGTGGCCGTCCAGGGCAAGGTCGCCGTGCATTTCACCGTCAACTTCGAGCCAAGGCGCGTCTTGTTGCAGGATGCGCAAGGTTTCGCGCATTTTGACCGCGCTGGGCTCGTTGCTGCTGCCAAAGTTGGAGTGGCTTAGCAATGCCGCTTTGGGCGCAATGCCAAAGCGCAGCATCTCTTCGGCTGCCATGATGGTGATGCGTGCCAGTTCGCGGGCGGTGGGGTCGTAGTTGACGTGGGTGTCCACCACAAACACCTGGCGCCCGGGCAGCATCAGCCCGTTCATGCAGGCGTAAATGGGCACATCCTGGCTGCTGCCCGCTGGCGCGGAGTGGCGTTTGCCGATCACTTGGTCGATGTAGTTCAGGTGCAGCGCGGTGGTTCCCCAGGTGCCACAAATCAGGCCATCCACGTCGCCCTTGTGCAGCAGCATGGAGCCAATGAGCGTCAGGCGGCGGCGCATTTCAATCTTTGCCACCGGCACGGTAACGCCCTTGCGCTCGGCCATGCGGTGGTAGGTTTGCCAGAAGTCGCGGTAGCGGTGGTCTTGCTCCACGTTGACTACGGCGTAGTCCTGGCCCTCGCGCAGGCGCAGGCCAAATTGGGCGATGCGCTCGGCAATCACCGCCGGGCGGCCGATCAGCGTGGGCATGGCCAGGCCCTCGTCGACCACGATTTGGGTGGCGCGCAGCACGCGCTCGTCTTCGCCCTCGGCAAAGGCCACGCGTTTTTTGAGCGCGTTCTTGGCCATGGCAAAGATGGGCCGCATGGTGGTGCCCGAGGCGTAGACAAAGTTTTGAAGTTGCTCACGGTAGGCGTCCAGGTCGGCAATCGGGCGCAGCGCTACGCCGCTCTCGAACGCGGCCTGGGCCACGGCTGGAGCGATTTTCATCATCAGCCTTGGGTCAAAGGGCTTGGGGATGAGGTATTCCGGGCCAAAGGCGAGTTGCTCGCCGGCGTAGGCTGCCGCCACCACGTCGCTTTGCTCGGCCTGGGCGAGTTCGGCAATGGCGTGAACGGCGGCGATTTCCATCTCCACCGTGATGGTGGATGCGCCAGCGTCCAGCGCGCCACGGAAGATGTAGGGGAAGCACAGGACGTTGTTGACCTGGTTGTGAAAGTCGCTGCGCCCGGTGGCCATGATGGCGTCGTCGCGTACCGCCTTCACTTCCTCGGGCAGTATTTCAGGCGTAGGGTTGGCAAGGGCAAAGATCAGCGGCCGGGCGGCCATGCTCTTGACCATGTCTGGTTTGAGCACACCGCCCGCGGACAAGCCCAAAAACACATCCGCCCCTGCAATGATCTCGCGCAGGCTGCGGGCGTCGGTCTTTTGCGCGAAAAATTCCTTGTCCGCGTCCATCAGCTCGGTGCGGCCCTCGTAGACCACCCCGGCCAGGTCTGTGACATAAATGTTTTCGCGCGGAATGCCCAGTTTGACCAACAGGCCCAGGCAGGCCAGCGCTGCGGCACCGGCGCCCGAGGTGACCAGTTTGATGTGCTTGGGGTCTTTACCCACAACTTTCAGGCCATTGAGAATGGCCGCGCCCACCACGATGGCGGTGCCGTGCTGGTCGTCGTGGAAGACCGGGATCTTCATGCGCTCGCGCAGCTTGCGTTCCACATAAAAGCAGTCGGGCGCCTTGATGTCTTCGAGGTTGATGCCGCCAAAGGTCGGCTCCAGCGAGGCAATGATGTCGACGAGCTTGTCGAGGTCGTGTTTTTCGTTGATCTCGATGTCAAACACGTCAATGCCGGCAAACTTCTTGAACAAAACCCCTTTGCCCTCCATCACCGGCTTGGCCGCCAGTGGGCCGATGTCGCCCAGACCCAGCACCGCCGTGCCGTTGGTGATGACCGCCACCAGGTTGCCCCGGCTGGTGTACTTGAACGCGTTGTTGGGGTCTTTAACGATTTCTTCGCATGGCGCGGCCACGCCGGGCGAATAGGCCAGCGCCAGGTCGTGCTGGTTGAGCAGCTGCTTGGTCGCCGCAATCGAGACCTTTCCGGGGGTGGGAAACTGGTGGTATTCCAGCGCCGCCTGGCGCAACTGGGCCCGTTGTTCAAGCGCTGCGGCCTCGTGGGCGGCGGAGCTAAGGTTGGAAAGGGAGTCGTTGGCCATCGTGCATCCTTTTGCGCTGGGGCGTACCGGGCAAAAAAAAGCCGTTCCCGCCGTGCTGCTGAGGGCGCCGATTGTAGTCCGGGGGACTTTTGGCGCCCACTGCTAGAGCACGGTGGCTTTGGCAAGTTCCATGCGCCGCGTGGTTTGCCCGCCGGTCAGTACAAAGCCACGCTGCTGGCCCGCCAGGTCCATAAAGCGCCAGGCGCCGCCGACCTGCGCGGCGCCGGCGTCCAGCGCATCGGCCACCCAGGCGCCGGCCTGGGCCGGGTGGGGCGATGCCACCACGGTGGGCAGCGCCGGGGTCTTGATGGACACCGGCATCAGCGGAAACACCAGCGCCGTGGGCGTGCCGCTCAGCGTGGCGGCGAGTGCCCGGGCGGCGTTCATGATGGGCATGACGTAGGGCAGGGTGCGCGCACCGGCGCTGGCGTATTGGGCGCAGTCGCCCAGCGCAAACACGTGGGCGGCGCTGGTTTGCAGTTGCGCGTCCACCGCCACGCCGCGCTCGCAGGCCATGCCCGCTGCGCTGGCCAGTGCGGTGTCGGCGCGCAAGCCGATGGCGCTGAGCACCACATCGGCGCCGACGACCGCGCCAGTGGATAAGGTGGCAGCCAGCGGCGTGGCGCCCGCGCAGTGGTTGACGGCTTGCACCGTGGCGCCAAAGTGCCACACCACGCCCAGCGCCTCCAAGGCGCCGCGCAATTGTTCGCCTGCCGCCGCAGGCAGCAGCGCTGCCAAGGGGCGCGTGGTCGGGTCAACCACGTGCACGCGGTAGCCGCCCAGCAGCAAGTCATTGGCAAACTCGCAGCCGATCAGGCCCGCGCCCATGACCAGCACGGTTTTGGGCGCCGCGCCCAGGGCACGCTGAAAGTGCACCAAGTCGGTGAGCTGGTTGATGGACTGCACGTCCGCGCTTGCGTCGCCTTGCAGCGCCAGGCGAATCGGGTGCGCGCCAGTGGCCAGCACCAGTTGGCCGTAGGGCTGGATTTGGCTTTGCCCGTCAGCGGTGTTGAGCGTCAGCGTTTGCGCTTGCGTGTCGATGTTGCGCACCTCGGTGCGCGTGCGCAGAGTCACGTTCAGCGTTTCGGCCATCTTGGCCGCAGGCGTGGTGACCAGCTGGTCGGCGCTGCGCTTTTGCGCGCAGGCGTTCGATAGCGTGGGTTTGGCGTAAAAGTCGCCGCTGTCCGCGGTCACCAGCACAATGGGCGTGCTGGTGTCGAGCTTGCGAAATTCACGGGCCGTCGTCCAACCGGCCAAACCGGCGCCAATGATGACCAGGGCGCCCGCGTTATGCGCTGGGGTGGCGGCGGGGGCGGCGCTCAATCAGACCACCACGACTTCAAAGTCGGCCTTGGCCACGCCACAGTCCGGGCAGGCCCAGGTCTCGGGCACATCGGCCCACAAGGTGCCCGCGGCAATGCCGTCTTCAGGGCGGCCAGCGGCCTCGTCGTACACAAAGCCACACACGATGCAGATATAGGTTTTCATGGGGTTTCTCTTAGACTTAGAAATAGAAGGGAATAAAGGTCTGCAGAGGCCAAAGCCGCTGAGTTACTTGGCAGTGACTGTAGCGAGAACCGATTGGTAGTGTTTGGCGTGACGCTCTTCGACCTTGGTCAGCGCCGCAAAGCGTTTTTGCGCCTTCTCCAGCGTGGCTTTCAGTGCGGTGGCTTTGGCTAACGCGGCCAGGAAGGCCTCGGCGTGCTCCCGGCTCTCGGAGATTTGTGCGTCGATTTCGGCCATGGCGGCGATGTCGCCCTCTGCTTCGGCGGTTTTGCGAAAGTCAGGGTACATCTCGGTGTATTCGTAGGTTTCACCAGCAATCGCTATTTCCAAGGACTTTGCCGATGTCATGCTGCCCTTGGGGTAGAGCAGATCAAGGTGGCCAAACGCGTGCAACAGCTCCTGGCTGGCGGTTTCTTCAAACGCCTGGGCGGTGATGTCGTCGCCGCGTTCACGCGCCAGTTTGGCGAAGTAGCGGTATTTGATGTGCGCCATCGATTCGCCGGCAAAGGCGGATTCGAGGTTGGCGATGGTCTTGATCTCGGGGCGGCTTTGGGTGCTCATGGTCTTTACTCCGGTAAGTGGATTCAAAGTGCCAATTCAACGGTTGCAATCGACACGCTACGAATCATAGGATTAATCTATTAACCAAGCCAATTGCAAATGGCTAATGCCTTGATAGGCAGGCCGCTTGCGCTGCCCGCCTCAGAGCTTGAGTTCGAGCTTGGCCTGCAGGTTGAGGGACGTGGGTGCCGTGGTTTGCGTGCTGTCGCTTAGCGGCTGGCCTGCGCTGTTGCTGCTGAGCACGCGGGTGCCGCTGAGGTAGTTGCGGGCGGTGAAGTTGCTCGCGCTCAGGCGCAGCTGGGCGCGTGGGCTCCAGATCCACAGCACCGACGCGTCGGCCACCAGTTTGTCGCTTTGGAACACCTGGTCGGTGGCGTTGACTTGCGTCGTGTAGCCGGGGGTGTAAGCCAGGTTGGCGCTGAGCTTTAGCGGCCAGCCTGCTAGCCGGTAGTCCGCACCCAGGTTGGCGGTGCCGTCGGGCTGCTGGTCGATGCGGTTGTTGGGGCCGGGCACGCCGTCCACGTTGGAGCGAAACAGGCTGAGGTTGGCGCGCAGGTCCACGGCCGGCGCCTGGGGCAGCCACTCGGTCAGGCGCAGCTTGGCTTCGAGTTCCAGGCCTTCGGTGGTGGCGCTGCCCACGTTTTGCATGCGCGCCACCCAGCGCGGTACATCCGACCAAGACACGGTTTCCAAGCTGGTTTGGCTGCGCATGGTGTTGCTGATTTGGCGCACAAACACATTTGCGCTGAGCAGGCCGCCGCTGGGCAGGTAGTGCTCAAACGCCAGGTCCACGCCCACGGCCAGTTCGGGCAGCA
>CAIYQF010000304.1 GCA_903928325.1 uncultured beta proteobacterium
GCGCCTGCAACTCACTGAGGGCGTGGGACGCAGCACCGCACGCCAGTTGCTTGTCGCTTTCGGGCTACCGCAGCAGGTGTTTTCACAAAGCTTACGTGCGCTACGCGAAGTGGTCACCGAACGCCAGGCCCAGGCGCTGCACGCCACCCCACCCGAGCTCGACGCCACCGCCCGCGCAACCTGGGACTGGCTGCAGGCAGACCCAGGTCATCGGCGCCTGCTGGCACTGGGGGACGCCGCCTACCCTAGCCCTTTGCTCGATATCGAAGATCCACCCTTGGTGCTGTATGCCATGGGCACGCCGCTGGCGTGGACTGCCAGGATGGTGCGCAGCGTGGCCATCGTGGGCAGCCGCAACCCCACACCCCAGGGGCTTGAAAATGCCACACAATTCGCACGGGCCTTGGCGCAAGCCGGGCTGACCATCGTCTCAGGCATGGCCACCGGCATTGACACTGCGGCCCACACCGGCGCCTTGCAAGGTGCGGAACCCGGCCAACTGGCCACCATCGCCGTGGTGGGCACCGGTTTGGACCGGGTGTATCCCAAAACCAACCTGGCGCTGGCCCGACAGATTGCACACAACGGCTTGCTACTGAGTGAATTTCCTATCGGGACGCCACCGTTAGCGGCCAATTTCCCCCAACGCAACCGCATTATTTCGGGCCTGAGCCTGGGAACGCTGGTGGTGGAGGCAGCGCTTCAATCGGGCTCCCTGATCACCGCGCGCATGGCAGCAGAACAGGGGAAAGACGTTTTTTCTATTCCTGGCTCCATCCACAGCACGCAAGCGCGCGGATGCCACGCACTCATCAAGCAAGGCGCCAAACTGGTAGAGAGCGCGAACGACGTGCTCGACGAGCTGCGAAGCGCGCCATCGCCCCAGGGCCTTGCACCGCTGCACGCCGACCCGGACTTGCTGGAACACATCGGCGCTGACCTCAGCCCGCATACCGGCCTGTTGGCGTGCATGGGCTTTGACCCGGCTGGCCTGGACATTTTGCAAACCCGCAGTGGGCTAGATACACCCCAGTTGCAGGCAGAACTCATGGCGCTGGAGTTGCAAGGCCGCGTAGCCCGCTTACCCGGCGGCCTTTACCAACGCTTGGCTGGCATTTAAATCACCTTTTCTCTTTCTCGTTTTCGGTAATAATTGCGATTATGTGAATTGAGATGGTTTTCTGACTTTAATTTGTTTTTTGATAGAAATACATACCTATGACCGATCCGTCCGGCGTTTTGACCACCCAACAAGCAGCCCGCTTGTTGGGCCTATCGACCACCACCGTACAAAAAATGGTGGCCAATGGCGAGTTGGACGCTTGGGTGACGTCGGGGGGGCATAGGCGCATTTTCCGCAGCGCAGTCGAAAAAATGATGCCCAACCGGACACCTACGCCAGATGCAGGCAGTGCACGCGCTTTGCGTGTGCTTCTGGCCGAAGACGACCCTTTGCAAGTGGCTTACTTCCAGGCTTTGGTCAGGCGCTGCAGCCACCCGGTGACGCTCACGGTCGTGGGCGACGGCTCGCAGGCGCTGATTCAAATCGAGCGCCAGCGCCCGGACGTGGTGGTCACCGATTTGATGATGCAGCCTTTTGACGGCTACCACCTGGTCAAGACCTTGGCCACCGAAACGGCGTACCAAAGCATCGCGGTGCTGGTGGTGAGCGCCAAAAGCCCCGTAGAGGCACGGCAAGACGGGGAACTCCCGAGCTGGGTCACGGTGTACCAAAAGCCCCTGCAGGCCGAACGCATGCTGGGACACCTGGACGCCTTGGGTGGGCGCATTGCCCGCGGTGTTTGACTAGGGCGCCCCGCCCCCCCGCTTGCTGCTTACACCGTAGCCCCGGCGTTGGGGTCGCTGGGGTCGTTGTCTTTCTTGACCGGCGCCTTGATCAGGTCTTCGCGCTGGATGCCCAACCACATGGCGATGGCGGCGGCAACAAACACCGACGAGTAAATACCAAACAAGATGCCAATGGTCAGCGCCAGCGCAAAGTAGTGCAGCGTGGCGCCACCAAA
>CAIYQF010000305.1 GCA_903928325.1 uncultured beta proteobacterium
AATTTGGGGTGGCCACGGGTGGGGGAATTTGACCTGGCCATCAGGGCCCGTGGCTTTGCGCGCGCTCGCGGTTCAAATTACCCGCACCTAGAAAAGCCCCGGTAGTACCTTGATAGGGGGGGTGGGCAGGCGCTGCGATGCTGCCCTGGGCGTTGGCCGGGGCGGTTTTGGGCTTGTTTGTGGGGGTTTTTCTTCGCCCTACCGTTTTTTCAGGCGGGGCCAGCGGGGCCACCGGGGCCACGTTGATTTATAAGGCTTTTTTTGTCCCCGGTTGCACTTTGCAGGCGGGGCCAGGCGGGGCCAAAATTGCACCGGTATGGTGCGAAAGGCCTTGAACGGTGTTCTCTGGTGCCTGAAAGTAACGAAAAACGGGGTTTTGCCGCGCGAAAGTAATCTTGCCCCCGCCCCCTTCCGGGCGCGCCCTGCCACGGCCTGCGCCGTGTGCTTTGCCACTGCCTGCCGGTGCTGTGCCTTAAATGTCCAGCTCGAATATTTTGGGCGTGATTCGGTAGCAGCGGCTTTTACCAATACCGGGCAGCCGGTGGTTTACGGTCAGGTGCCCGGCCTCAGCAGCCAAACAGCCATGTTCCAGCAGTACGCGGGCTACGGCCTGGGCGTCGAAGCCTTGGCATATCTCGCTTTTGAAGCACTCGGTCAGCACAAAGTATTCAAAGCTAACGCTTTCGCCCAAGTCGGCGGGCATGCGCTCGCCGTATTCGCGTTGGTGTTCGGTGTTGGTCTTGATCGGCTGCCCGTCGGCGTTGACCATGCGCCGCACGCCTGCGCGGTTCAAGGTTTTGGGGCTGTGGTCATCAGCGGCCCGGTGCCATTGGGTGAACCGGCTTTCTCCGTGTTGTTCCAGAAACCGCCGCACTTGGCGCAGCATGGCCACGATTTCGCCGTTACCGCTGCCGCCTCGGGCTGCAAGCCATGCGTCAAAGCAGGCGATGGCTGCGCGCTCGCTCTCGCCCATTGGCCACCCGGTCAGGCCTGCCAGGGTCGCCAGCTCGCCCGCTGCGCCCACCAGTGCAAAGCGGGCGCCTACGCGTTCGACTTGGCCGCTGGCGTTGGGGGGCATCATGGCTGCGGCTATGGATTCGGCGCGGCTGCGAATGGTCGTTTTCAGGGTGTCGGCGTTGGCGGTTAGCCAAGTCAGCCAAGCGATACCAGCAGCGCCGTAGACGGCCTGGGCTTGATCGGTGGCGTACTTGGCCAGGGCTGCGCCGCCTGGGTGCCCGTGCAGGGCTTCAAAGGCGCCTAAGCCCGCACCAGCATCAGCAGGAATATCAGCCATGCGCACCTCTTGGCCGGTGCGGGTGCGCTTTTGGCCTTCGGCCATATGGTCAGCTAGGCCTAGTTCGCCCGCAGACAGAAACAGCAGGCGCCAGGCTTGGCGGGGGCGCGGTGTGCCGGTGCGGGTGGCGCGGGCTTTGCCTTGTTCGTTGGCCAGCATATAGGCGCACTCGCCCGCCGTCTTGGGGTCAATCTGTGCCAGCTCGTCCAATATCAGCAGGCAGTCGCTGTGCTGTGCTGCGGTGGCCTCTAAGGCGTTATCGGTGGCGCGCCAGCGCTGCAAATAGTTGGCGCCGCCGTAGACGCTAGCGGCCATCTTTAAGGCCGTGGTTTTGCCGCTGCTACTGTCGCCACGGTAGTGAAACCCGCCTGACTCCATACCCGCCGGGCGTAGCAGCGGCCCGGCGAATGCGCACGCCACTGCGAAGGCCAGGCGGCTATTGCCTACGCATAGCGTGCCCACGCGGTCGCGCCACTGTTTGGCGCTGCCCTTGGTGCGAAAGGTGTTTTCCACTGCGTTGTCGCTCTGAAACACGATGCGCTCGGTGGTGTCACCGATTGTTTCCTTGGGCAGCACAAAGGCGCGCTCGTGCCATCCTATGCGGTCGGTGCAGCTTGCAAATTCTGCGGGGGTGCGGCTTTGAATGTAGTGGGTTAGCTGATTGCGGGCGCGGCCTGTTGACGCGATGCGCAAGCCCATGTTTAGCAGCGTGGCGCGGTATTCGCCGCCATCAGCGGACAGCATGCGGGCGGGCATGGCCCACGTGCGGGGATTGCCCAGCGGGTCGGTGAAGGCCAGCAGGTAACCCCAGCCGGTGCCGTCTTGGTCGCGCGTCAAAGCCTCTACGGTCAAGGGGGTGCATACCCACTCGGGCGGCTTGCGCTTGCCATCAGTGTCGGCGCCGTTGAACCACACGCCGCCATCGTCTACGGTGAAGGGTTCGTATGCCATGGCCTGGGTTGCGGTGCCGGTGGCGCCAAGTGCTGCGGCCTTGGGTTTGGTGCTGTTGGTGGCTTTGGCGGGGGCGGTGGCTAGGGTAGTGGCTGCCTTCGCGGCTGCGGCTGCGTGGTGGGCGTCTATGGCGCTTTGTACCGTGGTGCGAACAGCGTCAAGGCCTGCGGCCTGGTGCAGGTAGTTGAAGTCGCTTTTTCCCTCGGGCAGGTCTTGGGGAAACACGGCCAGGCCTTGCACTGCGTGGGCGGCTGCGGTGGCTTTTTGTTGGCCGGGGTTGTTGCCGGTGCGGGCAGCGGTGGCGCGGTCATCGTCACCACAAATTACCAGCAGCGCCGCCGGGTGCGCCTGGTGCAGTGCTTTGGCCACGTGGGGCAGGTTGCCAGCGTCAAAGGCGCAGGCAGTGGGGTAGCCGGTGGCCTGGTGCAGGCTTGCCGCCGTGGCATAGCCTTCGGCCAGCAGTAGCACGCTGGCGCCCTGCGGGTTGCCGCACCAGTGCCAAAGGCCCGACTTGCGCCCGCCTTTCAAAAACAGTTTGTCGCTGCCGCCGTTGGTGGGCGGGGTGGGGGCGATGCGCTGCAAATTGTGCAGCCCGCCCGCTGCGTCTTTCATGGGCACTAGCAGGGTGCCATCAGGTTCAAAGCGCAGGCCATACGCTGCAACTCCCTTGCGCACCAGGTAGGCGCTCTGGCCGGTGTCGGTGGCCGCGCTCCACTGTTGCACTGCCTGGGCGCTGGCCTGGGCGTGGGCAGCTTGCTGGCGCGCTTGGTCAGCAGCTTGGCGGGCGCTGCGCTCGCTGGCCAGGCGTGCCGCTGCGCCAGGGTCTGGCGCGGTGGTGGTGCGGTCACTCTTGGGCAGCTTGAACCCGTTTTGCTTGGCCATGAAAAACAGGGTGCCTATGCCTACGCCGCCGCTTGCTTTTAGGTTGCGCCAGGTGTCACGCATATCGCGTTCGTTGTAGTGGTCGCCAGCGGTGGCGCTCCACGTATTGGCCAGGTCAAAGCCGGTTTCGTCTGGAAACTCGCTTTTGATCGCGGCCAGCACTTTGACCCATTCGTCACGCGTGCAGTTGGCCGGGATGTGGCGAAGGGCTGCCGCGATGGTCTCGGGGGTGTGGGTTTGGTGCATTGGGTGGGCTATCTATCCACAATTACCGACTGTTCCAAGGCAGGGGCACGTGGTTTGAAGTTTGGGCAAAGTTGGTCGGGCATGCCCGGCGCGGACATTGCCCATATGAAGCTGGTGCTTTTCTCAATAACAGTCACCACTTCGGGGGCGCCAGTGCGCCATGCCCGGTATCTGGTGGGGCCAAAGGAAAATTCGATCTCGCTTACCTTGGCCGGCTGGTTTGCCAAGTGGCGCGCCGCTTCTTTCAGCCGCGCATCGGCTGCGGTCTTGGCTTGGGCTCGCACATATTCGGGGCCATGGTAGTCAGTCATTTTTCTGCACCTCCAAGCGCCAGGCGTGCCAAGTAAACAAACCCGCAAAATGCCAAGGCGACTAAACCGCCATAGGGCGCAACAAATTGCGAACCTACCCCAGCAGCGGCCAGCGAAACGGTCGCCGCATCGAGTATCAATTTGAGAAACTTATTCATTTTGCGGCCCCTTCAATCTGGCTTTGAATCCAGGCTTGCACCTGCGATTCAGGCCAGGCCACGGCCCGGCGGCTTAATTTCACGGGCAGTGGGAAGGCGGGCGGGGTTTCTCGCAACTTGGCGTAGATCGCGGACTTCTTTATTCCCACGGTTTGTTCGACTTCGGTTAGTCGAAGCAGGCGTTCGCGGTGAACGCGGGGAAGGTCGATATTTCCGGGGTGGGTTGCTTGCACTTTTTAGGCCTTTCATGGTTAATGGATGGAAGCCCTACTGTGCTAGCCCGAAACGCCTAAAACTAGGCAAATAACGGTTTCTTGCCTCGGTAAGAAACGGTTTCTTGCCGTGTCTTCTCACTGCTTTGATTGATTGAAAAAACT
>CAIYQF010000306.1 GCA_903928325.1 uncultured beta proteobacterium
CTGGATGGCGGCGCTGGCGGTTTTGCGTATGACGTAGAGCTTGCGCTCCAGCGCGTCCTGGACGATCACGTCGTTGCCGCGGCCAATGAACACTTGGCGGATGATGGGCTCTTTTTGCCGCACGGTGGGCGACATGGGCATGTCCCGGTTGACTGGCACGTCGCGCCAGCCCAGCAAGACCTGGCCTTCGGCCTTGATAGCGCGTTCCATCTCCTGCTCGCACGCCAGGCGGGATGCGTGTTCTTTGGGCAAAAAGATCATGCCCACGCCGTACTCACCAGCCGCAGGGAGCGTGACGCCGCTCAAAGCCATTTCTTCGCGGTACAGCGCATCAGGCAATTGAATCAGAATGCCCGCACCGTCACCCATCAGCTTGTCGGCGCCCACCGCACCCCGGTGGTCCAGGTTTTCCAGAATCTTGAGTGCGTTGGCCACGATGCTGTGGCTCTTCTCACCCCGAATATGGGCCACAAAACCTACACCGCAAGCATCGTGCTCCTGGCCAGATGCATACAAACCGTGGTCTTGAAGGTGCTTGATTTCGGCAACTGTCGCCATGGCGCACTCCTGAAAATGAACAAAGGACGAAAAGCATACCGCACCGCAACAAAAGTGCCAAGCACTTTAATTGGGGTCAGATTCCAATTAAATCGAGACGCTGACTGCTCTATATAAATTAGGGACAGATTAAAATACACAAGCTCAATAGAGCGAACGGAGCACTATTCCGCTGCAAGCGCCCTATTTCGCCTCCAAGGGGGGGCGCCCGGCCGTGGTTTTGCTGACGCGGCGCGGCGTCTTTTTTTGCAGATCTGCAACAAAGTCTGGCTCGCCCAAGGCCCAGCCGCGCAAAGTGGCATCCGTCAAGGCGGCTTGTTGCACCGAAGCAATGCCCGATTGCACCAAATTGGCATACGCCATTTCCCGCGCAAACGGGGTATTGCCCAATTCCCAATACAGCGGGTGCGGCGTGAGCCACGGCTCAGCGCGCTGGCCGGCGTGGTGGGCGTAGCTCGACCAGCGGTAGTCGCCCGGCTGAGCAACCATGCCCGCGCGCACCGGATTGAGGTCGATATAGACCATGCAGGCGAGCAAATAGCGCTCGCTTTGGATCAAACTGGATTTGAAACGCCCTTCCCACAGAGTGCCAGTGCGCTTTTGCCGATCGTTGAAATAGCGCACATAGCTCCGCCCAAGGGCTTGCATCATCTGCGCCAAGCCTTGGCCGGTGGCGGGCGTGGCCAGCAGGTGGACGTGGTTGTCCATCATCACATAGGCGTGCACTGCCACGTCAAAGGCTTTGGCGTTTTCAGCGAGCAAGTCCAGCAAAAACTGGCGGTCAGCATCGCTGGCAAAAATTAACTGCCGGTTGTTGCCGCGCTGGATCAGGTGGTGGGCGTAACCTGGGACCGTGAGTCGAGGGAGGCGGGCCATACGTGCTACAGGCGAACAGCCCGTCAATTTAATTGGAATCTGACCCCAATTATTTCGGCGCCTTGGAGATACGCACTTTACCGCCCGTGGTGACCAAAATCACGGCGTCGCCAGGGACCAGCACCTCGGCGCCTTTGGCTTGCACAACGGCGCGGCGGTCACCGTTTTTGAGCTGCACAATGATTTCCACTGCCTCTTCCTTGGTGCTAAGGCGCTCGATGGCGTTACCAGCCGCGGCACCCGCTACGGCGCCGAGCACGCCGAGCACGTTTTGCTCGCGCTGAACACCGCTACCTGCCGAACCCGCAATAGCACCCACCACGCCACCGACCACGCCGCCCACGCCGCTTTGGCTGCCGTCCACGGTCACGGTGCGCACCGACAAGACCACGGCGTCCTGAATTTGGGACAGCGTTTGCGCATCCGAGCGGCGAATCACGTCGGGGTTGCTGTTGGCGCAGGCGGCCAGGGTGGCGATGGCGGCCACGGTAAAGGTTAGCGAAATCAGTCTTTTCATGGAAATTCCTCCTGGAGATACAAATAGAAAATTTTTAACGCAGGCCACACCGACCTGCGCTGGGTGCGAGCCCATGGCCCTGGATCATCAACGCTCGGGCATCAGGTTTGGTTGTCCACGGGGCGTATCGATGGATTGTCCCGCAGCCCTGTAAACCGCGTGTCAAGCAGGGCCTCCAGGCCAAATTCTTTCAGCACGGCCTGCAGGCGCTCGGCCGCAGCGCGTTTTTTGTGCCCGGTGTAGCGCGCCAAAATCAGTTCGTTTTTCATGCTGTGCTCCCAACCCACCAGCTCGGTCACCGTCACGTGGTAGCCCATGGCCTCCAGGTACAAGCAGCGCAGCACATTGGTAAGCTGGCTGCCAAGCTCGCGGGCGTGTAGCGGGTGGCGCCAGAGTTCGGCCAAGGGCGTGCGCGAGAGCATGAGCGCCCGGCTGCCACCCAAATGGCGGGCCACTTCGGCCTGGCAACACGGCACCAGCGCAAAGGCGCGTGCGCGTTTGGACAGGCCAAAGGCGATGGCGTCGTCGGTGGCGGTGTCGCAGGCGTGCAGCGCGGTCACCAGGTCGATGTGCGTTGGCAAATCCGCCGACGCGGTGGACTGGGCCACGCTCAGGTTCAAAAACGCCATACGAGCAAAGCCCAGGCGCTGGGCCAGTGCTTGCGACTTTTCCACGAGTTCGGCACGGGTTTCAATGCCGAAGATGTGGCCCGTGGAACTCGCCTTGAAAAACAAGTCGTACAGGATAAAGCCCAGGTATGACTTGCCCGCCCCGTGGTCGGCCACGGTCAGGCCTGTAGCAGCCGCGCCCTCGGCGTCGGGCCGCTCAGGCAACTCCAGCAGCAGTTTTTCCAAAAACTGGTACAGGTGATAGACCTGCTTGAGCTTGCGCCGGGAGTCCTGGTTGAGCTTGCCCTCGCGGGTCAGGATGTGCAGCTCTTGCAAGAGTGCTACCGACTGGCCGGGGCGGATCGCCTGGCGCACTTCCTCGCTTAGTGCGGGCGCAGCGTCTGCGGTGGCAGGCAAACTCGCTGCAGTTTTGCTGATGCGGCCCCCCACTTGCGCTACCGAGGGGTGCCGCTTGCTGGGCTTGGCGGGTGTTCGTTCGGTCATAGCGCAGTATCGCCGCCCGCGCCCGATTCCGACTCGTCCGGGGCAGGATCGACACCAAGCGCCTGCCATCCGGCGTGGCCCAGGGCGCGCAGGGTTTCCATGTTGTGTTCGTAAATCAACGCCGCGTCCGGGAAGGCCGCTACCGCGCGGTCAATGCTGTCTTCGCGCAGCAGGTGCAAGATGGGATAGGGCGCGCGGTTGGTGAAATGGCTGATGTCGTCTGGCGCGGCGTCGGCAAACTGGTACTGCGGGTGGAAG
>CAIYQF010000307.1 GCA_903928325.1 uncultured beta proteobacterium
CGGCCCCGAGCGGGCACACATAGCGGCAAAACCCTTTGTAAACGAGCGTGCTGGACAACACGGTGGCTACGGCCCAAAGTACAAAAGGCCATTCCCGTACGAAATTCAGCGTGATGCTGGTCTTGAAGGGCTCCAACTCCACCAGGCGATCGGTCCATGTCACCGATAAGAGAGCGCTGAACAGGATTGCCCCCAGTACGCCAAACTTGACGCGTTTGAGGCGCGCGTCCCACTGACTCGACACTTCCAGGGGCTTGAGCCCCAGCCGCTGGCTCAGGCTGCTGAGCAAGTCTTGCAAGGCACCAAAAGGACACAGCCAGCCGCAAAAGGTGCCGCGTCCCCAGAACACGAATGTCACGATCACAAAGGTCCACAGCAATACCGTCATCGGGTCGTACAGCATAAAGCCCAGGCCTCTGCCCGCCATCAAGGCCTGAACCACGGCGGTGATGTTGACGATGGACAATTGCCCTTGGGCATACCAGCCGATAAAGACCAGTGTGAACAGCAAGTAGGCGGTGCGAAAGCGCTGTAGCCGCTCGGGTGAGCTTGTTAACCACGTTGGTTTGGCAAGCCGCCAAGCGAGCAATGCGAGCGCAGACACAAGCAGCATCAGCTCCCACCAGCGCGAGGTCCAACTCAAGCGCCAGGTTTTGCTGTCGGAGTCTGCGACCTGAAAATAGCCGTCCGGCAACTGCGCGGTCAGGAGCATGCCTTTGCGTACGATCTCAGGCATGAACTGGCCCTTGGTGCGTGTGACCTGGAGTTCGAAGTCCAGCGGCAGCGCAGGATCAAGTCCTGCCGGGGCAATCACGCGAAACACGCGCCACTGCGCATCAGCCAGGTCGGGCGGCAGATTCAAAGCGGTGTCGAGGTCCAGGTCGCGCAGTTCCAAGGGCAGTTTTTGCTGGGTGAGCGTCAGGCGATCGGGCACCGTGCCGCGCACGAAGTCGTCTGCCACTAGCGGGTAGCGCCCCTTGCTCATCACCAGCAGCGCATGGTCGCCCGGCTCCAGGCGCTTTTGCAGGTACTCCCAGGTCTGTGGCGGCAACAGGTTGCGGCCCACGCTGGGTACATTCAGGTGCGCAAATACCAGCTCCACAAAGGGCGCTTGGGGCTGCGCCAGGCCTTCAACGTCCTGCCCGGCGGCCACCGTTTCGGCAAAGGCGGCTTCCACGGCAGCGTTGCTATAAACCTTGCGGGTGATCAGTCCGGCGCGCTCCAGCGATTTCCAGTCGCGGGCCTCAAACACGTCGGTACGGATGCGGGCGATCAGGTCCGGATCCTTGCCGTCACCGTAGCCCAGCTTTGCCCGGGCCACGCGCAGCGATGCGGCCAGCAGGCTTTGGTTCAGTATGCGCACCGAAGCGGTGGCTTTGGCAACGCCGTCAATATAGGCGTTAGCGCTGCCCACTTTGCCGCTGGTGCTCGGGCCCAGTCCGATCTTGATACTTTGCTTGATGGACAGGTTTCTGTACTGCTCCACAAAACGTAGCAGCGGTTTTTCACCCAGCCCTTCCAAAAAAACGGGCTCGTGGTGCGAAAGCACCCGCACATCCATGAACACCCCATCCCGGTCCAGCAGCACGAGCAGGTTCATAGGCGTGCCTGAAAAGCCGGGAATGGGCGAGAAATCCAGCGACTCGAAGGCATAGGCGACAACCGGTGTGCCAGTGGCGTCTTGCTTGTAAATGGGCCAGACCGGCAGTTGGGCGTCTTTTTCACCCACGATCAGCGGGGAGGGAAAGGCTTTTTCCAAGGTCGTGCGATTCATGGTTGCGGCCTGCGCTGGGCCGATGGCCAGCAATGTGGCCAGACTGGCTGCGATACACCAGCAAGTGCCCAGGCACATGCGGCCCAGCCGCAATACCACCGCCCGCATTACGCTGCGCCAGGCGCCGCCTTGGAGCGTACCCACCCGCGCTGCGGGTCGTAGCCGCGCAAGGCCAAGCCAAAAAACACGAGCCCCCCAAGGACGACGACCGCCAGCGAGGTGGCGTTGAGCTGCCCTTGCATGGCGAAGCGGATGGCTTCCACCGTATGGCTGAAGGGATTGAGCTGGGCC
>CAIYQF010000308.1 GCA_903928325.1 uncultured beta proteobacterium
CGACCAGGCCTTTGAGGTCTTGCACGGGTGAGTCAGCAGCCACCACGATGACCGAAGGGCTGACCGACAGCATGGCTACAGGTACGAGGTCATCGGGCTGGTAAGGCATCTTGTTTTTGATCAGGCTGTTGGTGATCACGCCTGCGGCCGGCGTTAAGAAGGTATAGCCGTCGGGCGCCGACTTGGCCACCAGGTCGGCGCCCAGTACCGAACCGGCACCGGGCTTGTTTTCCACCAGCACCGGCTGGCCCAGTTGCTTGGATACCCCTTCGGCCACCGCGCGCGCCACCAGGTCGTTGGCGCCGCCCGGGCCAAAAGGAACCACAAACTTGACCGGCCGCGAGGGCCAAGCGTCGGCGCTTGCGCCGCCCACAAGGGCCAGCAGCAACAAACCAAGTCCGCTCTTGCGCACGTTGGGGAGGCAAAACAATGATTTCATGGAAAGCCCTTTCTTCAAAAAACAGCATCCGGGCGCCCAGCCCGCGGACCCACTACACCTGTTGTACCAGAGCGACAAATTCGGCCACCGGAATCTCTTGCGCCCGGCGTTGCAGGTCAAAACTACCGCTGAAATTGCGCGCCTCCAGCCAGCGGCCCAAGGTGTGGCGGATCAGTTTGCGCCGCTGGCTGAACGCCACTTGCACCAGCTCGCTAAACAGCGCTACATCGATCACTGGCGCAGTGTCCATAGGCACCATACGCACCACGGCGCTGTCCACGCGCGGGGGCGGCTCAAAGCTCTGCGGCGGCACCAACAGCACGTTCTCCATGGCGTAGCGCCATTGCAGCATGACGCTCAGGCGGCTGAAGTCCGAGGTGTCGGGCGCGGCCACCATGCGGTCTACCACTTCCTTTTGCAGCATGAAATGCTGGTCTTGCACCAAGTCCACGTATTGCAGCAGGTGAAACAAAATGGGCGTGGAAATGTTGTAAGGCAGGTTGCCAATGACCCGCATTTTTTGCGCAGTCGCCGCCGCATCGCCCGGCCAGGGCTGGGATGCCAAGCCGCCAAAGTCCACGCGCAGCACGTCAGACTCGATGACCCGCAGCTGGGGGTGCGCGCGCAGGCGCTGCACCAAGTCGCGGTCGAGCTCGATCACGGTCAAAGCGCCCAGGCGCTCCACCAAGGGTTGGGTCAGTGCGGCCAGACCGGGCCCGATTTCCACCACATGCTGGCCGGGTACCGGCGCAATGGCGTTAACGATGGCGTCGATGATGCCGCCGTCCGACAAAAAGTGCTGGCCAAAACGCTTGCGCGCGATGTGTTGCATGAAACCCCAAAAAAACAGGTGTGCGGTCGCGTGACCTAGCCCAAGCCCGCAAAGCGGATTACTGGGGTTCGCGGATTTCTACAAATGCGCGCGACCGGATATCACGCTCCCAGGTGGCGTACGCTTCTTCGCTGCGTTTTGCGCGCAGCTCATTGCGCAGCCCTTCGCGTACCTGCGCCGCGGTCAGCTCGACGCGTCTGCGTTCGAGCACCTGCATCAGGTGCACTCCAAACCGCGAGACTGTGGGTTGGCTGATTTCTCCGGGCTTGAGGCGGTCGAGTACCTGCTCGAACTCTGGCACGTACATGCCCGGCGTGGCCCAGCCCAAATCACCGCCTTGGGCGGCGCTGCCGTCTTGCGAGATATCGCGTGCCACGGCTTCAAAGGCGACTTGCCCGGCCAGTATGTGGTCCCGCTCGGCTGCCAACCGCGCCAAGGCCTGCGGTTGGCTGAGTTGCGCACCCGGGCGCAACAAGATATGGCGCGCCCGGGTTTGGGTAATGCTTTGCACCAGCGCTGGCGCGCGCCGATCGACCACCTTGAGCAGGTGAAACCCGGCGTCGGAGCGCACCCAATCGGACAACTCGCCCACGGCCAGGGTCTGTGTGGCGGCCACAAAGCTTGGGGGGTAGCGGTCGGCGCGACGCAAGCCCAGTTGACCGCCGTTGTTGCGGTCCGCCGCCGAGAGCTGTTGCACCAGTGTCTCAAAGGCCTCACCGCCGCGCACACGGGCCAGTATCTGTTGCGCGCTGGCTTGGGCCTGCGCCACTTGGGCGGGTGAGGGGTTTTCGGGAACGGCCACGAGAATTTGAGCCAGGTTGATTTCTTGGGCCAAGGGGTCCTCAATGGCTGCCTGGCGCGCCAGCCAGGCGTTGTTGACATCTGCGTCGGTGATGCGCACGCGCGAATCCACCTCACGCTCGTGCAAGCGGGTCAGCAGAATTTGGTCGCGCAGCTGCTCGCGCAAGGTGCTGGTCGTGATACCGCGTTTTTCCAAGGCCTGGCGAAACTGGGTCAGGTCCATTTGGTTTTGGGTTGCCAAATTGAGTTCGGCTTGGTCGATAGCGGCGGCATCGGCACGCACGCCGGTGTCGCGGGCGAGCTGCAATTGCGCACGTTCGTTGATGAGGCGCTCCAGCACGCCCGATCGCAGTTCTGGGGTCGGCGCTAACGGCGCGCCTTGTTGGTTGCGTTGCTCCAGCAGTTGCTTTATTTGCAGATCGAGCTCGGCGTTGGTAATGGGCTCCGAATTCACCAGGGCGACGATGAAGTCGCCCGCAGCCGCAGTTTGTGCCACCGCGCTGGTGGCGGCTCCTAGCAAAAGCGCTACAAGGCCAAGGAGCCCAAAAAACAGTTTCATGGTGCTTAATCGTAATTGCTGAATCGACTGGCCGAGCCGCCGTTGTCGCGCAGGTTTTGGTAGCGAGAAATATTGGAAGTCAGGGATTGTTGGGGGCTCAGGCCAAGGCGGGTAAATCCGACGAACTCCAGCTGAAACATCAAACGCGCAGTCGCGCTGTCGGTGCTGGTTTGCACCCGCTCCAACACCACCCGGGAAATCCAGCAGCCCGCATCGTACTCGACCCCCAAGACCGTGTTGACCAATCGCCCCTCGTTCAGGCTGTAGTTCAACCTGCCGAGTCCGTAGTAGCGGCCTTCGCCTTGGCCGCGTCCGGCGCCCAGGTCGCTGCCCCGGTCTCCCAAAAGATCGTTCAAAGGCCACTGCCAGCTGGTGTCGATTTGTTCGCTTTGATCCCGCTGAAACCGGTACGCCAGATTCCATACGCGGTAATTACCGGGGTTGTAGCGCGCACCGATGACGGCGCGCTCTGATTCGTTGGCTTTGCCGTTGTATTGCACGGTCGAGTCCAGCACCCAATGGCTGTCTATGTTCAATGCCGCGCCCAGCAAAATGTCACTCAAACCGGCTGCCGCCCCGGTGACTTGCTGCTCTTGAATACGCAGCCTTTGTGCGACGCCAAAGCTGGCCCATTGCGCGCCGCTGGCACTGTCCAAATAGCGCGTTGTCAGGCCCAGCGTGAGCAGGTTGTTGTCAGAAATCTTGTCGTGTCCCACATAGGCGTTCTCGGTGTAAATGGTCGCAAAATTAAAGTCATTGGCGCCGGTGTCGTAATTGGGCAGCCCAGACTGGTCGACAAAAGGCGAGTAGACGTAAAAGGCCCGTGGCTCCAGGGTTTGCAGCACCGAATGTCCCAAGACCTGCGCTTGGCGCTCAAACACCAAGCCGGTGTCCAGACTAAAAGTGGGCACCGTGCTGGAGGCACTTTGGCTGCCCTTGTAAATGGCGTCAAACGCATACGTCGCCGTGTGCAATTGCAGTTTGGGCGTAAGAAAACCGGCCGGACCGATCACCGGGTAGCTGGCCTGGGCCCAGGCAAAGCTGCGCTGCGCGTTGGGTTGCAGTGTGAGTGAGCGGTCGGACTCAAACTGCGTAAAGTCGCCGTCCACCGACCAGTCCAGACCGTGCACATTGCTTTGGGCATAGCGGGCGCTCCACTGGGGCACGCGGTCATAGGGTGGGGTGATGGGCGCAGTCGGGTCTTGCAGGGTTTGCCATTTGAGCACTTTGACGGCCGATGTAAAGTCACCCCGCCCCCACGTGGCACTCAGGTCTGCGGGCAGTAGCCTTTGCGTGCCACCGGCCAGCGTGCTCGATGCGACCACCGGGCTGTTGGTGGTGAAGTCGCGCCAGTAGTTGTCGTCGCTGACGCGGTTGATATTGGCCACCACGCCCAGTGTCCCCAGGGGGGAAGAGACGCTCGCATTGTGGGTCAGCGAGGCGCCCCAGCGGTCGGTGCTTCGCAGCAGATCTTGTGGCATGTAACTCACGCGGGCCGAGCCCGCGTAGCGTGGCTCCAGGTAGCGAAATTCGGTACCAATGTTCACGCCGCGCGCTGTCATGAACGTGGGCGTAATGGTCGCGTCCCGGTTGGGGGCAATATCAATGTAGTAGGGGGTGGTGAGCTCCAGGCCGTTGCTATTGTCCAAACCGATGGTGGGCGGCAGCAGGCCAGTTTTTCGCTTTTCCGACAGCGGAAAGCTAATCGGAAGCACATGCATGATGGGAAAACCCTTGAAGCTGAGGTAGGCGCTTTGCGCCCGTCCGATGTCCTCGTCGTTGTCCAGGTCAATCTGCGCGGCGTTCAACACCCAGTCGGGCACCCAGTCGGGGCCGGGTTTGCGTTTGCAGGTGGTGTAGCTGGCTTGGTAAACGGTTAAATGGGTGCTGTCGAGAAAGTCTGCGCGCTGCGCTTGTCCATGCGATCCGTTCTGTAAGAATTCGTAGCGCGGCTCCGTAAAAAAGCCCTCAAAAGCGTCTACCTTGAGCTCCATGTAGGGGCCCTCGTAGGTGTTGCCGTTGCGGTTGATATGTACATTGCCCGTGGCGCGCGCCTGGTCGCTTGCCTGGTCGTATTCCAGCCGGTCGGCGCGAATCACCGTGCCGGCCTTGCGAATCACGGCGTCGCCTTCGGCAACAGACTCCAAATCGGCCTGGCTTTGCATGCGATCGGCCTGCAAAAAAATGGGAGCGCTACGCGCCTGCTCTGGGCTGATGCGCTCGCTCAGGCGCAGGCTGGGTTGAAGTGCCAGCGCCGGCAAGGGCTCAGCGGCCCGCAGGGGCTCGGCGTCTTGCGCCTGCGCCACGGCCCCCATGCCCAAGGCCAGGATCCCGATCAGCCCCAAGCCCGCGCCCTTGGCCTGTAGCGTGCGGCGCAGCCGAACGACGCCGTCGTTCTCGAAATAGGGCATGGATGTAAAGGGCTCAAACACAAAAAGATAGACAATGGATTATCCATGAGCCCCCATTCCCCAATTTCCCCCGCCCCGGCGCCCGTACCATGGGCAGACCCACAGCGCCAAGCGAACTTCCATGCGTGGTTGACCAGCCTGAAAAGCCGCTTCCTTCTCAACCCAGCCAGCCTGCGCACGGCCTCGGCCGACGCCAGCTTTCGCCGCTACCTGCGCATTGACGCCCTGGGCGGCGCCCATGGTGAGAGCCTGGTCATCATGGATGCCCCGCCCGACAAAGAAAACTGCGCGCCCTTTGTGCAGGTCGCGCAGCTGCTGCACGACGCCCAGCTGCGCGCGCCGCAGGTGCTCGATTGGCACCAGGCCCATGGCTTCATGCTGCTGACCGATTTGGGCGCGCGGACCATGATGCAGGTCATCGACCCCGCCGCCGCACCGCCACTGGGTTTGTATTTACAGGCGGTCGACACCCTCATCACCTGGCAAAAAGCCTCGCGCCCAGGCGTGCTGCCGCCCTACGACCACGCGCTGCTGCGCCGCGAGGTAGAGCTGTTTCCCCAGTGGTACATCGCCCAGCACCGCCAGGTGGCGCTGGATGCGGCGCAGCGCAAGGTGCTCGATGCCACCTTTGAGACCATCATTACGGAGAATCTGGCCTGGCCTTGCGTTTTTGTGCACCGCGACTACATGCCACGGAATCTGATGGCCCCTCAAAATGGCCACGCCCTCGGAGTGCTGGATTTTCAGGATGCGGTCTATGGCCCCATTACCTATGACATTGCCAGCCTGATGCGCGACGCGTTTTTGAGCTGGGACGAAGACTTCTGCCTGGATGTGACGGTGCGTTACTGGCAAAAGGCGCGCCAGGCCGGTTTGCCGGTGGGCGACGACTTTGGCGTGTTTTACCGGGCGGTGGAATGGATGGGCTTGCAGCGCCACCTCAAGGTGGCCGGCATTTTTGCCCGCCTGACCTTGCGCGACGGCAAGCCCCAGTACCTGGCCGACACGCCGCGCTTTATCACCTACATCCGCGCCACCTGCGCCCGCTACCGTGAACTCAAGCCCTTGCTGCGCCTGGTTGACAAGATAGAAGGCATTGAAGAGCCCAATATCTTTGGCTTTGGCCGCAGCCCCGGAGCCGCTTGACGATGCCGCGCTTTTATTGCCCGGCACCGCTGCAGACCGGCGACATGCTGGAGCTGCCCGCCGGAGCCGCCCGCCATGTGCAGGTGCTGCGCCTGCAGCCCGGTGACAGCATCACCCTGTTCAACCACGGCCCGGGCTGGGCGGTGGGCAACGGCACCAGCCCAGGCGGTGAGTTTGCCGCCACGGTGACGCAGATGGGGCGCAGCCACGTGCAAGTGCAAGTGGGCGCGCACCATGCGGTGGAGCGCGAACCCACGCGCTTGGTGCACCTGGCGCTGGCCATGCCCGCCAACGAACGCATGGACTGGCTGGTGGAAAAAGCCACCGAACTCGGCGTGGCCAGCATCCAGCCGCTGATGAGCGAGCGCAGCGTGCTGCGCCTCTCGGGAGAGCGTGCCGACAAAAAGACGGCGCACTGGCAAAGCGTGGCGGTATCCGCCTGCGAGCAGTGTGGGGGCAACCGTGTGCCGCTGGTGCAACCGGTGGCGACGCTGGCGCACTGGCTGAGGGCTTTGCCAGAGGGCGGCACTGCGGCTACCGGCCAAAGCGCGGCGGCCCGGCTGCTGCTGACTCTGCGCGACGGGTCACGCCCCTTGCGCGAAGCGTCCCAGGCCGACGCGGAGCAGGAAATGGTTTTTCTGTCTGGCCCCGAAGGCGGCCTGAGCGCGGCAGAAGAAGACGTGGCGCTGGCCTGCGGTTTTATCGCCGTGTCGCTGGGTGCGCGGGTGCTGCGGGCTGAGACTGCGGCGCTTACCGCGCTGGCACGGCTGGTTTAGCTTTCAAGATAATTCTTTCGCTTTACCCCTCCAACCCCTCTCTCGCCCGCTGGGCAAAAGGGGGGGGTGGGGGAGAGAGTGGGCAAACTGCACATCGTCAACGCGGCTGTCGCTCAAACCGGAAAGCGCCGCGCCAGCCACTGTTGCAGTGCCGCAAATACCGGCGCGGCGTCTTGTTCGTTGAAGATCTCGTGGCGCAGCTCCTCAAAGCACTGGCTGGTGAGCACATCCGCTGGGGCCTGCTGGGCGAAGCTGCGGCTGCCCTGCGGGTTGACCAGCCGGTCTTGGCCCGCAAACATCAATAGCGTGGGCACGGTCCACTGGCTTGCCAGCGCGCGGGTTTGCGCACCTGCCTGGGCGATAAATAGCGCCAGCCGGGCACTGATGCGGTCGTGCACCAGCGGGTCGGCGCGGTAGGCAGCCACCACGGCCGGGTCGTGGGACAGGTAGTTGGCGTCCAGCCCGTTGCCCACGCGCAGGTTGGGCGCTATCTTGGGCAGGGTGGCCACCAAGAACTTTTGAAAGGCGTTGAGGCCCGCATCCAGCGCCGGGCTGGACAAAACCAGGGCATCCACCGGGCGCAGCCGCAGCGACACGAAGCGCGCCGCGATCAAGCCCCCCAGACTGTGGCCCAGCAACACCAGCGGCACGCCCGGCGCCAAGAGCGCCCGGCTGCGGTCCATGACCAGGGCCAGGTCGTCGAGCAGGCGGTTGTCATCGGCCAGGCTGCCCGGTGCGCCGCTGGACTGGCCGTGGCCGCCCAAGTCAAACGCCCGCACCGCAAAGCCCCAGCTATTGAGCTGC
>CAIYQF010000309.1 GCA_903928325.1 uncultured beta proteobacterium
AGGTGAAATTGCCTAGTCCACAAAACCAGTCGATTACCCGCTCTGACTTTTCAACTTTCAAAAGCCCCAAGGCACGGGAGACCAAAACGCGGTTGATATGCGGATTGACCTGCGTGAAGTCGGTAGGCCGAAACGGCATGTTGATGCAAAACTGCGGCAGTGCATAGGCCAGTTGGGCCGTTGTATGCCCCGCCAACTCATCCAGTCGGACGATGGTCTCAGGGCCTTTGGATTGCAGCCACCACTGCACCCCCGTGTGCACAGCTGCAAATGCGCGCAATTTGTCACGATCACCCTCACCCAAAGGAACCAGGTGGCGCAATACCAACGCCGTCACATCCCCCTGACCGGCTTGCAAACTTTTGCCACCGACGTCGCCTATCGCGAGCTCAATTTGGGGCAACTGCTCGACCGCCTCCATGGACGCAATCAAGACGCGCAGCGGCAGCAGCATGGCGCTGACATGGGGTGCGAGCACATGGCACTCTTTCATGTCGGCCACAAAGTGGCTCTTGCGTTCGTGGAACCCAATGAGCACTGCGCCTTTTTTGCGCACAAAGCGCACCGACAAACGGGCACGGTACCGGTATCCCCAAGTGGGGCCTTCTATGGGTCGCAGCAAGGTTTCTGGTTTGACCTTGCCAATGTGCCACAGGTTGTCCTCTAGCACCCGCTGCTTGACCGCCACCTGGGCGCTGGCATGCAAATGCTGCATCTTGCATCCGCCACAGGCGCCTTCATGCAAGCCAAAATGCGGGCACTGCGGACGCACCCGCTGCGACGATTCGCGGTGAATCTGGCTCAGCGTTCCCTTTTCGAAGCTGCTTTTACTACGGTGTATGCGGGCGCTGACGATTTCAAAGGGCAAGGCGCCCTCAATAAATACCACCTTGCCGTCGCTTTGATGGGCTACGCCTTGGGCTTCGAGGTCCAGGGATCGGACGGCGAGCCAGCCCTCTGGCAATAAGGGGTAGACGGGTGGTTTTGAAGGAGACTCTTGCATGTCTGCATTGTCTCAGGTCCCCGCCGACTACAGCGGGACATGGGCCGCCCGAGCGGCTAACGCACAGGCAGGTATTTGGCGGGGTCGACCGGTTTGCCCATTTTGCGCACCTCGAAGTGCAGCTTTACCCGGTCAGCGTCGCTATTGCCCATTTCGGCAATTTTTTGCCCCTGTTTAACACTTTGTTCCTCTTTCACCAAGATTACCTGGTTGTGCGCATAGGCCGTAAGGTACGTGCCGTTGTGCTTCAAAATGACCAGGTTTCCATAACCGCGCAGCCCTGAGCCTGCGTACACCACCTTGCCATCAGCCGCAGCCAACACCGGCTCTCCCGCAGCACCGGCGAGGTCCAGTCCCTTGCGGTTTTTCGATTCATCAAAGCCTGCCAGCACCTCGCCCTTGGCTGGCCACACAAACGCCATTTCCTCTTCGATAGCCGGGTTGGCGCTGGTTGGCGTGCTGGCCACGGCGGTCGGCGGGGACGCATTAGCCGACGACGCAGCCTTGGCAGGGGCGGGTGCAGCCAAGGGCGTGGTGCTCAATTTGCTGGCAAGCACCGGCTTGGTGACCGCCACATCGTCACCCGCCCCTGGGGGAATCACCCGCAGGACCTGGCCAACTTCAATCTTGTTGGGGTTGTCCAGGCTGTTCCAACGCGCGATATCGCGGTGGCTTTGACCCGACTCCAGACCAATACGAATCAGGGTATCGCCCTGCTTGACCGTGTAGTAACCTGGTTTTCCAGCGTTGTCGGCGTCCGCCACGACCGCTTTGGCGGCCACTACTGGGGGCGTAGACGCGCTCGGGGCAGGCACAGATGTGGATAAGGGTGCGATTCCGTGGGAGCCACTTGCCAGACGGTCTTCGACCGGCGCACGCATGCCAGGTTTGGATCCGCAGGCCGTGAGGGCCAGGCCCAAGGCCAAGGCCAGCAAGCCGCGACCGTGAAGGAGCTGAAAAACCGTCATATCCATCCCTGTGTATTACTCATGCCAGACCCGATTTTAGGGGGACGAAATGCACCGCCTCCAAAACAGTTTGGCGCACGCCTTGGCTGGTTTTATCCAGCACCACCAAGGCCTGAGCACCCGACCCCGTGCCGCGTTGCCCACCAGGCAGCGCTCCCATTGCAACCGGTGCGACCAAGCGGCCACCAACGGCAAGCTGGTCGATCCAGGCCTG
Organism: uncultured beta proteobacterium; assembly: GCA_903928325.1. Lineage (GTDB taxonomy): Bacteria > Pseudomonadota > Gammaproteobacteria > Burkholderiales > Burkholderiaceae_C > Allorhodoferax. The sequence continues at coordinate 2,186 of CAIYQF010000309.1, forward strand.
CGGAATAGCATGTCCACCCGCTGCCGCAATGATGGCAGCATAGGGGGCGCCGCTGGGGTAGCCCAGCATGCCATCGCCCAATAGCAGGTGTACCCCCTTTAAGCGCAGGTGGCGCAGGTTGTCGCGCGCCTTCTCATGCAAACCGCGCAGGCGTTCAATGCTGTAAACCTCGGCTGCCAAATGGCTCAACACAGCGGCCTGGTAGCCGCAACCTGTGCCGATCTCCAGCACACGACCCAACTGAGCGGGCGCGCCGTTACGCAGCAACTCCAGCATGCGCGAAACCACGCCCGGTTTGGATATGGTTTGGCCCAAGCCAATGGGCAAGCTGGTATCTTCGTAAGCTTGGTTGACCAGTGCGCTGTCGACAAAGCGGTGGCGCTCCACGCGTGACATGGCATCTAATACCTGGGCATCTCGAACACCCTGCCCCATCAACTTGTGCACCATGCGCTGGCGCACAGCGCTGGAGTCCATACCCAAACCCTCGGGCTGGTTGACCTGGGCGGCAGGAAGCGGTTTGGGAGCGACAAAACCGGTTTCCATGCGTGCCGGAAACGTAGGTCTTTGTTTCATGCAGCAGCGTTCCCCGTAGACGGATCCAACAGCGCTGCTGCCTGACTCCATTGAGTCAGGCTTTCGTGGTCAGTCAAATCCACCTTCAAGGGCGTGATCGACATGTGACCCTGTCGGGTAGCGTGAAAATCAGTGCCGTGGGCATCATCCAGCGCCGCGCCGGCGGCGCCTATCCAATACATGGTTTCACCGCGTGGGCTTTTTTGCGCGATCACCGGTTCAGCTGCGTGGCGCTTGCCCAGGCGGCAGAGCTTGGAGGCAAGAATTTGCTCGTAAGGCAGATTGGGAATATTCACATTGAGCAACCAGGGCGTTTTGCCCACCATGTGGTGGTGCGCCAAGGAGAGTACCAGTTCGCGCGCCTTGCGCGCAGCAGACCCAATTTCCACCCAGTCTTTGTGCACCTGCGAAAACGCGATTGCCGGAATGCCAAACAAATACCCTTCCATGGCCGCGCCCACCGTGCCGGAGTAAATCGTGTCATCCCCCATATTGGCGCCGTTGTTGATGCCAGACACCACCAAGTCAGGCCGGTAGTCCAACAGGCCCGACAGGGCAATATGCACGCAGTCGGCGGGCGTGCCGTTCACATAGCGAAAACCGTTGATGCCCTGGTGCACGTACAAGGGTGCGTTCAAAGTGAGTGCGTTGGACTTCGCACTGTTGTTGTGCTCAGGCGCAATAACCTCTACATCGGCCACGTCTTTGAGGGCGTCATGCAGCGCCTGCAGTCCTGGCGCCTGGTAACCGTCGTCATTGGAAATGAGGATTTTCATAAGAACTTGAAGTGATGACCGATTGTAGGTGGGGCAAGCGCAAAAGCGTCACGCCTGGGACAGGCAACCAGGCGCTCACTAGGCGGGCGGCCTCTATGATGGACCATTTACTGGAGACTGCTGTATGCACGCTTGGCTATGTGAAAACCCTGTGGGCGTTGACGCCCTGACCTGGACCGAAATGCCCACCCCCACGCCCAAGGCCGGTGAGGTGCTGATAGAAATCAAGGCCGCCAGCCTGAACTTTCCCGACTTGCTGATCGTGCAAAACACGTACCAGATGAAACCCGCCCTGCCCTTTGTGCCGGGTTCGGAGTACGCGGGCATCGTGCAGGCCGTGGGCGACGGGGTGAAACACCTCCAGGTGGGCCAGGCCGTCGCCTGCCTGAGCGGCACCGGCGGCTTTGGCAGCCACACCCTGGCCCCGGCCGCGCTGTGCATGCCGCTGCCGCCGGGCTTTCCGATGGTCGACGCCGCCGCCTTCATCATGATCTATGCCACCTCGCACCATGCGCTGATCGACCGCGCCGCGCTCAAGGCCGGTGAAACGGTGCTGGTGCTTGGTGCGGCCGGCGGGGTGGGCACCTCGGCCATCCAGATTGCCAAGGCGGCGGGCGCGCATGTCATTGCGGCAGCGTCCACCGACGAAAAATGCGCTTTGTGTAAGTCCATCGGGGCAGACGCAACCATCAACTACAGCACCGAGAACCTGCGCGAGGCCCTCAAAACGCTCACCCAGGGTAAAGGCCCCGATGTTATTTACGACCCGGTGGGCGGGGACTTTGCTGAGCCGGCCTTTCGCTCCATCGCCTGGCGCGGGCGTTACCTGGTGGTGGGCTTTGCCGCGGGTCCGATTCCAGCGCTTCCGTTCAACCTGGCGCTGCTAAAAGGCGCATCCATCGTGGGAGTGTTTTGGGGCGACTTTGCCAAGCGCGAACCCAGGGCCAGTGCTGCGGCCATGGCGTAGTTGGCGCTGTGGTACGGCCAGGGCAAGATCAAACCGGTGATTGACCGCACCATGCCCATGGCCAACCTCAAAG
>CAIYQF010000310.1 GCA_903928325.1 uncultured beta proteobacterium
CGACCCCAGCGCCCGCGCCGTCAAGCGCATTGAGGATGTGCGCGTGCTGCGCACCAGTCAGTTCCCGGAAGACGCCGGCCCCATGGCGCACCCGGTGCGGCCCGACAGCTATCTCGAAATCAACAACTTCTACACCGTCACCATCTACGAAAAAGGCGCCGAAGTGGTGCGCATGATGCAAACCCTGGCCGCCCAAGGCGACGAGGTGAGTGGCCGCGCCGGGTTTGCGCGCGGCATGAAGCTGTATTTCGAGCGCTTTGACGGCCAGGCCGTCACCTGCGACGACTTTGCCCAGGCCATTGCCGACGCCAACCCCGACTCTGCGCTGGCGCGCCTGCTGCCCCAGTTCAAGCGCTGGTACAGCCAGGCCGGCACGCCGCACCTGACCGCAGGCGGCCAGTACGACGCAGCGGCGCAAACCTACACCCTCACCCTGATGCAAAACTGCGCCCCCACGCCGGGCCAGCAAGCCAAGGCGCCCTATGTGATACCGGTGCGCCTGGGGCTGGTGGGCCTGCAATCGGGTGCGGCGCTGCCCATGCAAATCCAGACCGACGGCCCGGCCAGCAACACCCACCTGCTGGTGATGACCGAACAGAACGAGTCCATCACCTTCCACCACGTGGCCGAAGAACCGGTTCCGTCCATCTTGCGCGGCTTCTCCGCACCAGTGGTGCTGGACTTTCAATACAGCGACGCCCAATTGTTGGCACTGCTGGCCCACGACAGCGACCCGTTCAACCAATGGGAAGCCGGCCAGCGCCTGCTGCTGCGCTGCGCCATGGGCGCATTGCAGTCCGAGACCCTGCCCGACCAGGTGCTGGACGCGACCTTGCTGGACGCCTTGCGCGCGGTATTGCGCGACCCCACGCTGGACGCCGCCTTCAAGGAACTGGTGCTGACGCTGCCGTCTGAGGTGTACATCGCTGAGCAACTGGCCGTGGTGGACCCGCAGCGCATCCACGGAGTGCGTGAGGCCATGCGCATGCATCTGGCCAACGCCTTGCAGGCCGATTGGCAATGGGCCTACGCCACGCACCAAGACACAGGGGGCTTTCGCCCGGACGCGGCATCTGCCGGGCGCCGCGCGCTGTCCGGGCAGGCGCTGGCCTACCTGTGCCTGGCGGCCACCGCCTCGGGCGACACGGTATGGCCCGGTAAAGCACTGCAACGCTTCAAAGACGCGGGCAATATGACCGACCGCGCCAACGCCCTGCAGGCCTTGATTGGCAGCGGCCACCCGCTCGCTGCGCGCGCGCTGCAGCTTTTTCATGCCCAGTTCAAGCACGAAGCACTGGTATTGGACAAGTGGTTTGCCATGCAAGCCGGTGCGTGCGACCGGGGGGGCAACGTGCTGCGCGAGGTGCGCCAACTGCTCGACCACCCCGACTTCAACATACGCAACCCCAACCGCGCGCGCAGTGTCATCTTCAGCTATTGCAGCGCCAACCCCGGCGCCTTCCACCGCAGTGATGCAGCGGGCTATGTGTTCTGGAGCCAGCAGGTAATTGCCTTGGACGCGATCAACCCCCAGGTAGCAGCGCGCCTGGCACGGGCCTTGGACCGCTGGAAGCGCTTGGCAGAGCCCTACCGCGGCGGTGCGCGCGAAGCGCTGCAGCGCGTGGCTAGCAAAACCGACTTGAGTAACGATGTGCGCGAGGTCATAGACCGCGCGCTGGCCGAATAAGCAATCTGGAGACCATTTTTATGTCAAAACACATCTCACTGACCCGGTATTTGGTAGAGCAGCAACGCGTCGACGGCTCCATTCCAGCCCAACTGCGCCTGCTCATCGAAGTGGTTGCACGCGCCTGCAAGAGCATCAGCCACGCCGTCAACAAAGGTGCGCTCGGTGGCGTGTTGGGTGCGGCGCAGAGCGAAAACGTGCAAGGTGAGATTCAAAAAAAGCTCGACATCATCGCCAACGAAGTCCTTATCGAAGCCAATGAATGGGGCGGCCACCTTGCGGCCATGGCCAGCGAGGAGATGGAGGACATCTACGTCGTGCCCAACCGCTACCCCAAAGGCGAATACCTGTTGCTGTTCGATCCCTTGGACGGATCGAGCAATATTGACGTCAACGTCAGCATCGGAACCATTTTTAGCGTGCTGCGCAAGCCTGAGGGACACGATGTGGCCGAGGGTGACTTTTTGCAGGCCGGAAGCCAGCAAGTGGCAGCCGGCTACTGCGTATACGGACCGCAAACCACGCTGGTATTGACCGTGGGGCGCGGCGTGGCCATGTTTACTCTGGACAGGGAGCAAGGCTCTTTTGTACTCACCCAGGAGCACGTCAAAGTACCCGAGGACACGCAAGAGTTCGCCATCAATATGAGCAATATGCGCCACTGGGACGCGCCCACCAAGCGCTATATCGACGAATGCCTGCAGGGCCGGGACGGCCCGCGCGGCAAGAATTTCAATATGCGCTGGGTTGCCAGCATGGTGGCCGATGTGCACCGCATCCTGACGCGCGGCGGCGTCTTTATGTACCCCTGGGACCATCGCGAGCCCAATAAGCCGGGCAAACTGCGCCTGATGTACGAGGCCAACCCCATGTCCTGGCTAATCGAGCAAGCCGGTGGTGCCTCGACCAACGGACACCAGCGTATTTTGGACATCGCGCCTGTGCAGTTGCACCAGCGGGTGAGCGTGGTACTGGGCTCCAAAAACGAGGTCGAGCGCCTAACCCGCTATTACGCCGAAGAAGCCAATACGCCGTAAGTGTGTCGGCATCCACTGGCTATAATTCCAGCGGTGCGCCGGTGTAGCTCAGTCGGTAGAGCAGCTCATTCGTAATGAGAAGGTCGGGTGTTCGATTCATCTCTCCGGCACCAATAAAATCAACAACTTAGCCTCGCTTCCTAAAAGCGGGGCTTTTTTGTTTTGGCCTTTTACAGACTGTTTACGGACTGCGGTACATGGTTTTGCACGGTGGATCGAAGAACGACTAGTTAGACGTCTAACGGTCCAAGCCTATTTTTGAATCAGAATAAAGTTCGACATGCGTATGTCATTGAAGTTTTGATGTACGCGCATCAAAACGCACCGGTCGGGGATGTGTCTAAAAATTTGGACTGCCTGGAAGTAGTTCATGTATTCATATGAAGATCGAATCAAGGCTGTCCGGCTTTATCTGAAGCTAGGCAAGCGCCTGGGAACCAGCCATGATAATATATGTCATGGCTGATCGAAAAATTGTCGACGATACGCACCACATCACACAAAAGCGTGGGAATGGTCAGCTTCGACGTGAAATTTGGGTTGATACGCAAGGTCACGTGACTCGTTACAACCTTGCTTACATCAACCATGCCCTGCATGCTGGCGATAACGGGCGTGTGGTGGGTTATGACAATCAACATGGGCATCACCACCGGCACTATTTCGGCGTTGTGAGTGCAATTGAATTCACAAGTTTTGATGACA
>CAIYQF010000311.1 GCA_903928325.1 uncultured beta proteobacterium
GGTGTCGACCCCAACCGGGGTGGTGGTGGCGGTGCCGAAGGTTACGGCGGTTTCGCCGAGGCTTTTGGCGACATTTTTGGCGACATGTTTGGCCAGCAACGCGCCCGCGCCGGCGGTGGACGCCAGGTGTTTCGCGGCGGCGATCTGAGTTACGCGATGGAAATGACGCTGGAAGAGGCGGCCAATGGCAAAGACGCACAAATCCGCATCCCCAGCCATGAAACCTGCGAAGTGTGCGCCGGAGCAGGCGCGAAGCCGGGCAGCCAAATCAAGGGCTGCGGCACCTGCGGCGGCGCCGGTGTGGTGCAAATGCGCCAGGGGTTTTTCAGCGTACAACAAACCTGCCCAACCTGCAAAGGCGTGGGCAAGGTGATCCCCGACCCCTGCACGGCCTGTTCGGGCCAGGGCAAGATCAAGCGCCAAAAGACGCTGGAAGTCAAAATCCCAGCGGGTATCGATGCGGGTATGCGCATCCGCAGCGCAGGCAACGGCGAACCCGGCACCAACGGGGGGCCGCCAGGCGACCTGTACATTGAAATTCGCCTGAAAAAGCACGACATTTTCGAACGCGATGGTGACGATTTGCACTGCACCGTGCCCATCGGCATGGTTGCGGCCGCGCTGGGCGGGGAGATTGATGTCCCCACCTTACAAGGCAAAGCCGCCATTGACCTGCCCGAGGGAACCCAAAGCGGCAAGCAGTTTCGCCTGCGCGGCAAAGGCATCAAGGGCGTGCGCGCAAGTTACCCCGGCGACTTGTATTGCCACATCACGGTGGAGACGCCGGTCAAGCTCTCCGAGCACCAGCGCAAGCTGCTGCGTGAGCTCGACGAGTCCTTTAAAAAGGGCGGTAGCAAGCACTCGCCTTCGGGCGATAGCTGGACCGACCGGCTTAAAGGGTTTTTCAGTTGATCCACATCATGCATCGGTGAGCGTCTGCGCCAAAAATCAGCCGCCCGGTCTATAAACGACCAGGCGGCTTTTTTGTGCCTGCTACCAGGCAAGGGCCTGCCAACAAGGAGCGCTATGGGCGTGCACATCAGCTTTCTGGGTGGAGCGGACACGGTGACGGGCTCCAAGTTTTTGGTGCAGCACCAGGGCATCAGCGTAATGGTGGACTGCGGCTTGTTCCAAGGCTATAAGCAGCTACGTCTGCGCAACCGTGCACCATTGCCGGTGGACCCGAGCCAGATCAGCACGGTGCTGCTCACGCATGCCCACCTGGACCACAGTGGCTACCTGCCGCTGCTGGCCAAAAGCGGATTTCGTGGCCCGGCATACGCCTCCTCAGGGACACGCGACCTGTGCGGCATCTTGCTGCCCGACAGCGGCCACTTGCAAGAGGAGGACGCCGCTTTTGCCAACCGCCACGGCTTTTCCAAACACGCGCCCGCTTTGCCGCTGTATACCCGCCAAGATGCGATTGACTGCCTGCCGCTGATCAAAACGGTGCCGCAGCGCCAGGCGTTTTCGCCTCTGGAGGGCTGGCGGGTGACGTTTCAGCCAGCGGGCCATATCGTGGGCGCCTCGGGCATTTTGGTGGAGGTGGCGGGGCGACGCCTATTTTTCTCGGGTGACGTAGGGCGGCCCAACGATGCACTGATGTTGCCGCCCGACTCCCTGCCTGCGGTCGACACCCTGGTGGTCGAGTCCACCTACGGCGACCGCGCGCACCCCACAGAAAACCTGGTGGCCGAACTCGGCCCTGCTTTGGCGCGTCTGGCGGCGCGGGGCGGCAAAGCGGTGGTGCCGGTGTTTGCGGTGGGGCGTGCACAGGCGGTCTTGCATGCCATCGCCCAACTCAAGGCCCAAGGCACCATCCCCCGGCACCTGCCAGTTTATTTAGACAGCCCCATGGCGGTGAACACCACCCAATCTTTTGCCACACACTTAGGCGAATACCGCCTCAGCCGCGAAGAGGTCCAGGCCATGGTGCACTGCGCCACCATGGTTTCCACGACCGACGAATCCAAAGCCCTGGCCACACGCCACGGCCCGACGGTGATTTTGTCGGCCAGCGGCATGGCCACCGGCGGGCGCGTGTTGCACCACCTAGAGCAATATGCAGGCGACCACCGTAACATGGTGATCCTGACCGGCTACCAGGCACCCGGCACGCGCGGTGCCACCCTGGCCAGCGGGGCCCAAAGTGTCCGCATCCATGGCCATGACGTGCAGGTGCGTGCTGAAGTGGTGCAATTGGAATCCGCCTCAGCCCACGCCGACGCTGCACAACTCATCGACTGGATGCGCAGTTGCCCCAAGGCGCCCGACCAGGTGTACGTGGTCCATGGGGAACGCGCCGCATCGGACGCACTGCGCATTCGCATAGAGCGCGAGCTCCAGTGGCGCGCGATGGTGCCTGAGCAGGGGTCGACCTGGCCTTGCTAGACCACGGCCACGCCAGCACGAACAGTCCCGCGTCCAAGCTGCATACTCGCCATCTGATGTAGACCAAACCGCCCGCCCATGCACGCCACACGCTACCTTACCGTCGCCTTCTACTTGTTTGTAGACCTGCCCGACTATGCGCAGCGCCGCCCCGCCCTACTGGACCTGTGCCTGCAACGCAGGGTCATAGGCATCATCTTATTGGCGCGTGAGGGCATCAACAGCACCATTGCAGGCGCACCCGACGATGTGCACGCGGTGCTGGCCTATTTGCGCGCCGACCCGGCTTTTGCCGCGCTGGTGCACAAAGAATCGTGGTCTGACACCGCGCCCTTTCACCGCATGAAGGTGCGGCTGAAAAAAGAAATCGTCACCATGGGCGTGCCTGGCATCAGCCCCACCACGGGCGCGGGCACCTACGTATTGCCCGAGCACTGGAACGCCCTGATCAGCGACCCGGACGTGGTGGTAGTGGACACGCGCAACGACTACGAGGTGGAGGTCGGCACCTTTGCCGGGGCGCTGGACCCACGCATCAAAACCTTCTCGCAACTACCCGCGTGGGCGGCCCAGGCGCCAGAGCTACAAGCGCGCGACGGCAAAAAACCCAGAGTCGCCATGTTTTGCACCGGCGGCATACGCTGCGAAAAGTCCACCGCCTTGCTGCGCGCCCAGGGCTTTGATGAGGTGTTTCACTTGGAAGGCGGCATTCTGAAATACCTGGAAACCGTGCCCGAGGCGCACAGCCTATGGCAGGGCGAATGCTTTGTGTTTGAC
>CAIYQF010000312.1 GCA_903928325.1 uncultured beta proteobacterium
AGTCGAGGTCGGCCTCACCGACCTCGAGCAGGTGGGCGGCGATCTTGCGCGCCTTCGCGTGGATCTTGCGCGCGGCCATGGCGATGGCCGCACCGGCCACCGGGGTGGAACGCGAGCCATAGGTACCCAGGCCATAAGGCGCGGTGCTGGTGTCGCCCTCTTCAACTTGGATCACTTCAGACGGAATACCCAGCTCGGTGGCGATGATTTGCGCATACGTGGTCTGATGGCCCTGGCCTTGCGAGATGGTGCCCATGCGGGCAATCGCGCTGCCCGTGGGGTGCACGCGGATCTCGCAGGAGTCAAACATGCCCACGCCCAAAATATCGCAAATCTTGCTCGGGCCGGCACCCACCACTTCGGTGAAGGTGACCAGGCCAATGCCCATCAGCGTGGGGCAGTTCGGGTCAGCGCGCTTGGCGGCTTGCTCGGCGCGCAGGCCTTTGTAGTCCACGGCGGTGAGCACTTTGTCCAGCGCGGTTTGGTAGTCGCCCGAGTCGTATTCAAAGCCAAAGGCCGAGGTGTAGGGGAACTGTTCGCGTTTGATGAAGTTCTTGGCGCGAATCTCTGCCTTGTCCATGCCCAGCTTTTGCGCCAGCACGTCAACCATGCGCTCCACCAGGTACACCGCCTCGGTCACGCGGAAGGAGCAGCGGTAGGCCACGCCACCGGGCGCCTTGTTGGTATACACGCCGTCGACCTTGCAGTAGGCGGTGGGAATGTCGTAGCTGCCCGAGACAATGTGGAACATGCCAGCGGGAAACTTGGTCGGGTCCGCGCAGGCGTCAAAAGCGCCATGGTCGGCAATAACGTTGGTGCGCAGCGCCAGGATTTTGCCGTCGGTGGTGGCGGCGAGTTCGCCAGTCATGTGGTAGTCGCGGGCAAAGGCGGTGGAGGACAGATTCTCGATGCGGTCTTCCACCCATTTCACCGGGCGGCCCAGCACGATGGACGACACGATGGCGCACACATAGCCGGGGTAAATGCCAACCTTGTTGCCAAACCCGCCGCCAATATCGGGCGAGATGATGCGCACTTTGGACTCAGGAATGCCCGAGAGCATGGACACCACGGTGCGCACTACGTGGGGCGCCTGGCTGGTGATGTAGGTGGTGAGTTCGCCACGGATGGGGTCAAACGAGGCCACTGCGCCACAGGTCTCCAGGGGGCAGGGGTGCACGCGCGGGTAGTGCATGTCTTGCTTGACGGTCACCGGGGCGCTGGCAAAAGCAGCGTCGGTGGTTTCCTTGTTGCCTGCGTCCCAGGTGAAGATGTGGTTGTGGTGGTAGCGCTTGCCGTGCGCGCCCTCGGTCTTCCCCGCCAGGTCTTCGCGCAGCACCGGGGCGTCGGGCTTGAGCGCCTCAAACGGGTCAATCACCACGGGCAGCTCTTCGTATTCCACTTCCACCGCTTCCACGCCGTCGGCCGCGGAGTAGCGGTCTTCGGCAATCACGATGGCGACTTCTTGCATCTGGAAGTGCACTTTCTCGTCGGCCAGCACCGCAGCCACGTCACCGGCGAGCGTGGGCATCCAGTGCAGCTTGAGGGGCTTGAGGTCTTCGGCCGTCAGCACGGCGATGACGCCGGGAACCTTCAACGCGGCTTCTTTGTTGATGCGCTTGATGCGGGCGTGCGCCACGCTGGAGCGCACGATGTCCATGTGGACCATATTGGGCATCTTGATGTCATCGACATAGTTGCCCTTGCCCTGGATGAAACGGGCATCTTCTTTGCGCAGGCGGGACTCGCCCATGCCCATCAGGGCTTTTTCGCGGTCACTCAGTGGTGCGTTCATGAGGTTCTCCTGTAGGGTGCGCGCTTAGGCGGCGACGGCTTGTTGTTGGAGGGTCGCAGCAGCGTGCAGCACGGCTTTGACGATGTTCTGGTAGCCGGTGCA
>CAIYQF010000313.1 GCA_903928325.1 uncultured beta proteobacterium
AGCGGCGCACCTGGCTGGGGCTGATGTAGATGTCGTCGGTGCTGGCGGTGTAGCTGGTGTCGGGGCTGCGCAAAAAGCCAAAGCCGTCGGGCAAAATTTCCAGCACGCCGTCGGCAATGATTTGCTCACCTGTGCGAGCGCGCTTCTTGATGATGGCAAACATCAACTCCTGCTTGCGCATGCGGCCCGTGTTTTCGATTTCAAGCTCTTCGGCTTGTTTGAGGACTTCCGACACGTGCAGTGCTTTGAGTTCGTTTAAGTGCATGGAGTAGGTCCCGTGGGGGGAGGTTGACCGAGTTTTCGGGTGTGAAAAAAATCAGGGGAAGGTCGGGTGAGTGCCGCAATGCAAGAGTTGGCTCCTGCGCATCCATGCGGATGACTGTTGCGGCGGATGGCATCTGCAGAAGATGCGTCAACGCAATAATTATGACAGGAAATCAGCAGGCAAAAATAAACCGGGCGAACCCGGTATATTTTTGCTGGTACCAGCGCATGGCCGGTGCGGTGCGCACCGGCGGGCGCCGATTACAGTTGCTCGTCGATGAAGGCGATGAGTTGCGACTTGCTCAGGGCGCCGACTTTTGTGGCTGCGAGTTTGCCGTCTTTAAAAAGCATGAGCGTTGGTATACCACGGATGCCAAACTTGGCGGGTATTTCGCGGTTCTCGTCGACATTCATTTTGGCGATTTGAAGTTTTCCCTCGTAAGCGGTGGACACCTCGTCCAAAATGGGGGCAATCATTTTGCAAGGACCACACCACTCGGCCCAATAGTCCACCAAAATCGGGTGGGCTGAAAGAAGCACCTCGGCTTCAAAAGTGGCGTCGGTGACGTGTTTGACGAGTTCGCTGGCCATAGAGATTTCCTTCGGGATTGGACGGTTTCACTTGTGATGAAAAACGATTGTGACAGAAAGCGTGCACCTGCTTTTTCCAAATTGGCTATGCGCGACATAGAAATGTTTTATGGCTTTGATTTCTCAGCGTCCCGTGGTGGTGGTAGGCGGGGGACCTGCGGGCCTGATGGCGGCCCAGGTGCTGTCTCAGGCGGGTCAGGCGGTGCACGTATATGACGCTATGCCCTCGGTGGGCCGCAAGTTCTTGCTGGCGGGAAAAGGTGGACTGAACTTGACGCATTCCGAAGGCGCTCAGGCGTTTGCCGGGCGCTTTGGCGCGCGGCGTGCGGCGATTGAGTCGGTGCTGCAAGACTTTGACGGCGGCGCCCTGCGCACTTGGGCGCTGGACCTGGGCGTGGAAACCTTTGTGGGGTCGTCTGGACGCGTATTCCCGGTGGATATGAAGGCTGCGCCCTTGCTGCGCGCCTGGCTGCATCGCCTGCGCCAGCCAACGCAGGGAGCGCCGGTGCAGTTCCACATGCGCCACCGATGGACCGGCTGGGACGCGCAGGGTGCGCTCAGTTTTGACGCCCCAACCGGGCCAGTGGCAGTGTCGGCATTGGCCGTGGTGCTGGCCTTGGGCGGGGGCAGCTGGGCGCGTTTGGGCTCTACCGGTGCCTGGGTGCCCCTGCTTGCGCGCCGCGGGGTGGCGGTCGCACCCTTGAAGCCTTCCAATTGCGGCTTTGATGTGCAAGGTGGCTGGAGCCCTTATTTTGCGCAACGCTTTGCCGGCCAGCCCTTCAAGTCGGTCGCCATCACCGTGGGATATGGCGCGGCTGGGGAGCGTATATTTCAGCGCAAGGGGGAGTTTGTCGCTACCGCCACCGGCGTCGAAGGCAGCCTGATTTATGCCGCATCGCAGCGTTTGCGCGATGCCCTGGAACACAGTGGAGAGGCGCAGTTTTACTTGGATTTGCTGCCCGATCTGCCGGTGGAACGGGTGCTGGCCGAGCTTGCCCACCCGCGCGGGTCGCGCTCACTGTCTAACCACCTGAAAAGTCGTTTGTCTTTGGACGG
>CAIYQF010000314.1 GCA_903928325.1 uncultured beta proteobacterium
CTTTGAGGTCAGGGGCAGAGGTGTATTTGGCGCTGCCTTTGAGGCGGTTGTCGCCATCGGGCGCTAGGTTTGCGGTGGTTCTTTCCGTGCCTGAGAGGATGGTCACGGTGCCGCTAGTGCCCGCGGTCTGAATTTTGGCCCCGGCATGGTCTGTGACATACACCATCACAGGGTTGTTAGTGGCTCCCTTGCTGTCCTTTGCGACGACCAACTCAAAGTGATAGACGCCAGCCATGCGCAGTTGACCGCCATGAGGTGCTTTTTGTGTGTCGAGGTAGTCATTGGTATGCGCCAACGCGGCGGCGCTGGCAAATGACATGGCTAGTAAGGTGGCCACAGAGATAAATGCCTGGAGAGAATGCATCTTGAACTTCACTACATGTGCCATGGCGCGCGATCAGTCAATTTCAGTCAGGTCGACCACAAAATAATCCGTATCACCAAAACACGACGTGGGCAGGCCCTTGTGTTGTTCATAGTGCAGGGTGACACGTTTACCGGCCGCCGCGTTCACCTTGTGGGCAACGCTTTCATCACGCACGGTGAACAGGAACTTTTCTGGCGCGGTGCCCGGCAAGGCGACCAGTGACAGCTCGCCCTCCCAGGTCTTACAGACCCAACCTTTGTTCGATACCTTTTGCAAGAACCCGGCGCGCTCGCCCTTGGAGTAGCTCCATTGCAGCGCCACAAAGACGTAGAGCGCAACCGCGATGGCCGTGGTCAGCGCCAATAGGGCCAAGCTGGCATAGAACTTTTTTAGGCTAGGGACGGGCATGGACTTATTCTAATGACTTGGTATGAAATTTGGCATCTTTACCCTTGTTAATTAAGGCTGAAGTGGACCCAGGGGATTGGTCTTTATTTCAATTTCATTGATGTTGCTCTGGCCGCCCCATGAACGGTAAACAACCGTGCCATCCAAGACCAAAATAATTGCGTTGAAATTCCAACCCGTTGAATGGGTATGTCGATAAAAATTGAATAAATCCGCGAAGAAATTTCCCTCCCTGGCCGCTAGGGTATTGGATTCATTTAACTCATAGCCCGTACATTTATCTTGTGCTTGCAGGCACAGTGAAACCCCGGGATCCACGTCCACCGGAATAGTGCTTGTATTTATGGTTAGTTTTTGATAAATGGCCGAATAGGTCAGAATATTGATATTGGCGTGCGATGCTGGATCTATGCCCAACTGCGCTAAAGACTGTAAGTTGCTTTTCATCGGAACCAGAGAATTCACCGCATTTTTGGCTTCATTAAAGCTTGCAAAGTTGGCGTTATTCTTCTGTACCTTTGGAAGCAAGCCTGCGCAACCGGCCAGTAGCGCTAGCGCAAACAGGGCGGAGCCAAGCCGTAAAAATGGAGCTGAAAAAATCATATATTTATCGCGCAATGTGAATGTTGTACGGTAAATGTTTGGGTCTTGTTAGCCATTGATCTGGCGCAAACATGGGGCGATAGTGTGTTTGGAAAGCAAATGCACTCTCGCTCAGGTCTGCGTGACGAAAACCCGTTTCTTTGGCTTGGCGCCTGCATCGTGCCAGCGATAGAAAAGGTGCTTGGAAATTTCTACCACCCCGAGATATAGCAGCACCAGGCCAAGCAAGACAAAATAAAAGTAAACAGGTGGCGCGACAAAGCCAAAGTACCGGCCCAACGGCGTTAAAGGCAACACGATGGCGAGCGCCACAACCAGAGCCGACGTCAATACCAGCAGCGGGTGCGGATGGCTTTGAAAGCACCGGCCACGGGTTCGGATGACAAAAATCACCAAAACCTGTGTGCACAGTGACTCGACAAACCAGCCGGTTTGAAATAGTTTTTCATCGGCTTTCAAAACCTCCAGCAACATAAAAAAGGTTAGAAAGTCAAAAATAGAGCTGATAGAGCCGATGATCAGCATGAAACTCCGAATGAATCCGAGGTCCAGCACACGGGGCCTGGCGGTTTCTTGCGCATCGACCTGGTCGAGTGGAATCGGAATTTCGGAGACGTCATACAAAATATTGTTCAACAATATTTGGATCGGCAGCATGGGGAGAAATGGAAGGAACAGTGCAGCGCCCGCCATGCTGAACATATTGCCAAAGTTGGAGCTGGTCCCCATCATGATGTATTTCATGATGTTGCCAAAGGTGCGGCGTCCTTCCAATACGCCTGCATGGACCACTTGGAGGTCTTGCTCCAGCAAAATCATGTCCGCAGCGGCCTTGGCAACGTCGACAGCGGTGTCAACCGACAAGCCCACGTCGGCACTGTGCAGGGAAGGGGCGTCATTGATACCGTCTCCCATATAGCCCACCACATGCCCATTGGCTTTGAGTGCCAGGATCACCCGCTGCTTTTGGGCCGGGTTCACACGGCAAAACAGGTTGGCACCCTCCACGCGCCGACGCAAAGTACGGTCATCGAGTTGGGATATCTCCTTGCCCATCAGAACCCCGGTGACCTGGATGCCGAGTTGGTGGCACACGTGGCGCGTGACTAAATCACTGTCCCCGGTCACCACCTTGATGGCAACGCCCACGTCTTGCAGGGCGGACAGCGCGAGGGCTGCACTGCGCTTGGGCGGATCCAGAAAAGCGGCAAAGCCTGCGAAGACCAGCCCACTTTCGTCATGCACCGTGGCCGCTGCGATTTCCCGTGGCACTTCGCGCCATGCAATGCCCAAGACCCGAAGCCCATCTGCTTCCAGTGCATGGTACTGTGCTTGAAGCCTTGCCAAAACCGCCGCGCTGATGGGGGCAGGCGACGGTGCATCGGCTGTGTCCACGTGGCTGCAGAGCTTGACCATTTCGTCGGCTGCTCCCTTGGCAATCAGCCACCGTTTGGATCCGTCATCGAGCAGGACCGAAACGCAACGGCGCTCAAAGTCAAATGGGATTTCATCTATTTTTTGCCAGGCGCTGACGTCGATGGCGCTGTGGTGAAGAATCGCATCGTCTAGCGGACTCTTGAGTCCGGTCTCAAAATAGCTATTGAGATAAGCCCATTTCAGGACGTGTGCGCTGTCATGTCCGAACGCGTCCAGGTGCCGCTCCAACCGGATGTTTGCTTCAGTCAGGGTGCCGGTCTTGTCGGTGCAAAAAACGTCCATCGATCCCAGGTCCTGAATGGCACTCTGGCGTTTAACAATCATGTTGCGTTTGGCCAGGCGAATGGCGCCGCGCGACAAGGTGATGGAAACCACCATGGGCAGCAGCTCGGGGGTCAGGCCGACCGCCAACGCCACGGCAAACAAAAATGACTCCAGCCACGGCTTCTGAAACCATGCGTTAACCAACAGCACAAACAAAACCATGACCACCGTCAACCACATGATCAACATGCCAAATCGCCGAGTTCCCAGTTCAAAGGACGTTGCCTGCGGGGGTTTGTTAACACTTTCCGCGATTTCGCCAATGGCGGTATTCATGCCGGTTTTGACCACCAAAATGCGGGCGCTGCCTCCCACCACCGAGGTCCCCATGAATACGGCATTGCCCGCATCTTGCAAGTCACTGCACGTGCTTGGTAATACGGCAGCGTGCTTTTCTACCGGGAACGCCTCGCCTGTCAGCAAGGACTGGTTGACAAAGAGGTCCCGCGCCTGCAAAACCAACGCGTCTGCGGGGATCAAGTCGCCCGCCGACAGCAATGCAACATCGCCTTCCACCAGGTCGTGAACGGGTATGTCGACTTTGACACCGTCGCGTACGACGGCGGCGCGCAGGGACACGGATTGTCGAAGCTTCTCAGCCGCAGCGTTGGCCTTGTACTCTTTAACGAAGTCCAGCGTCACGCTCATCAGCACCATGGAACTGATGATCGCAAAGTTGGCAATCTCACCAGTGAGGGCCGATACGATACTGGCGATCAGTAAGACCACCACGAGTGGGTTTTTGAATCGCGATAAAAACTGCAGCAGCAAGCGTTGGGAGTCGTGGGGTTGGAGTGCGTTGGCCCCCTGGCTCTTGAGGCGCCGCGTCGCCTCCAATGTGTCCAGACCAGGTACGGTGCTGCCTATGACGCTCTGCAGTGCAGGGTCCGTCCACCAGGGCCCGGGCTTGCCGCCGGTTGCCAGAGGAGGAGTTACATCGCTAACTTGTGTGACGTTGACCATCTGGGAGCCGGGATATCCAGTAAAAATTAAGCATATGCATTGGATTTTCCTTTGGAGGGTTTTGCGTTGACTTGCATCAAGCCCCATAGCAATACCTGGGGCGGTGCCGTCGCCCAGCTTGTGTGGAAAAAATGCCAAGCCGCGTGTTTTTTTCGGAAAAACAGGCACAGGCCCGGCATTTGGGTGATAATTGCTGCACTGCAACATTTTTTAACCAAGGACCACCATGTTCAAAAACACCCCCTTTGAAGCCATCGCAAAAACCATGTCGGACGCTGCTCCCCAGTTCAATCCCGCCGCGGTACAGGACGCCATCAAACCCGCCCAGGACAACCTGAAAGCTTGGGCTGATCTGGCCCAAAAACAGGCTGCAGAAGTTCAAAGCGCTATCAACGGAACCGTGGAGTCCATCAAGGGCATCAAAAACCCCGAAGCCGCGTTCGAAATCATGAAAGAGTCGGCCCAAGCTGGTATGGCGATGTTTGCCAAGAACTTGAAAGAAGCCACTTCATTGAGTTTTGGCCAGTTCCACAGCACCGTGGACGCCGTTGAAAAGGCCCATCCCCAACCGGAAGTCTTTGCCGCTGTGGCCAAGAACCTCAAGGCTGCTGCGTCCAACGCCGAAAGCGCGATCGATTCCGCTATGGAAAAGAGCGCTTCGATGGCTGCGTCGGTGTCGCCTGCCGCCAAGGCAAAGAAGGCCCGCTAACAGCGGTGCAGTCAGCGCAAGGGCCTATGGCCTTTTGCGCCTGGTTTGCGCCATTGCAAAAAAGTCCAGCCTTGCGCTGGATTTTTTTCGCCATACCATCCCATATGCTTATCTGGTGCAGTGGAATTTGATGCAATGCTTGATCCGCATCAATAGTAAAAATAGCCAAGCCGTCAAACTGTGAACTCCGCTGTTTTCGTTGCGCCTGCGACAGTCTCTCTTCCCCACCGATGCCCCCCCATACCCACCCTGTGATCCCGGATTATCTGGAAACAAATTATTGGTGGGCCTATGTCCATCCCCTGGCAGTCAGCATTTTTGAGCGCGAATGGCTGGTTAACTTTATACTATTTGGAAACTACAAGCGTTTGTGTGGCATCGCCTTGGACAGTTTGGGCGAGCGCATTTCTGGAAAAACGCTTCAAATCGCCTGTGTCTACGGTAATTTAACTGCCAGGTTGGTACAGCGCATGGCGCATGATGCTACTTTGGGCATTGTTGATATATTGCCGATCCAATTAGAAAATTTGAGGCAAAAGATATCTCCCGACCCCCGTGTATCGTTTGAACGCAGCGACTCCTGCGCCTTACCCTATGCAAGTGCAAGCCAAGACCAGGCTTTGTTGTTCTTTTTGCTGCATGAACAGCCGCAGGCCACGCGGCGTGCCAGTCTTTCTGAGGCCTTGCGCGTGCTCAAGCCCGGTGGAAAACTCGTGATTGTGGATTACCACAAACCCCATGCAATGCATCCCTTAAGACCCCTTATGCGGCAAATATTCAAGCATTTGGAACCGTTCGCCATGGACTTATGGCAACACCCGATGCATGAGTATTTGCCGTTGAATATAAAATTGGCGAGTATAAAAAAGACTACTTTCTTTGGCGGTCTGTATCAGTTGCTGGTGCTTGAACGATAACCCGATACCCAGCGACGCCCTGATTGGTCGTTTTTCTTTGGGTGGTTTGATGTAAGTCAAACCCAGCGGGGCAAAACTGACTAATTTGTACTTGTGAAGCGTGCGAACCCACACGCCGACCATAACCGATAGAAAGAAGAAAATGAAAAAACTTTTTGCTTGCGATTACTTTGTTGAAAAAAACTATATAAGCGCTGCCCAGTGCGAACGGTGGGAGAAAAAAATATTTGAGAATTCAGATATTTTTGGACCGGACATTCATCCAGAATATGGGCAGATGGCGGCATACTATGGAATGATCGAGTCGGGGTTGAATGAAAGCTACTATCGCTACGCTGAGAAGCACAACAAATATCTTTTAAAAGAATTCCACGAAGTGAAGGAGATGATTGAGGATATAGGTTCAAAAATACTGCACCGATCAGGCATTAAACCCGGTAGTATTCCATTGGTTCCGCGGGATAAGAAGTATTTTTTAATGGCGGGATTTAATATCCAAATAAAAACACTCTCTCTTTATAATATACATACCGATACTGAAGGCTTGATACAGTACCCGGAAAGTATTTTCAACAAGGATACCCGACCGTATTCGGCAGTTATTTCTATTAAGCGCACGGCGCAATACAAAAATGACCGGGGAGGCGATCTCGATATTTGGAAAGAGCGCTACCTTGCCGATGAGTTGGAAGGGTTTTATAAACCAGACGGCTACCAAGCAAAATCATTCAAGCTGCGTGAGAAAGTTTCCTACGAGGTGGGCAACCTGGTGATTTTTGATAGTTTTATGCCGCATGTCGTGATCCCTTTTAAGGTGAAAAAGAAAGACGACAGGCGCATCGTTTTTGTCATGCACTTCAATTACCGCAAGCATACGGAGCGCAACCCCTTTCCGCACCTGGAGTACTGGTACTAGGCTATTGCGCTGGCGCGAACGGGCTTAGGCTGCAGCCCATGTGGTACTATAAATAGAACGTTTAGCCGTTCACATGCTCCAATCCGTCCACGCCATCTTTGCCGACAGTCCGGTTCCGCTGTATTCCCAGCTGGCGGACTTGCTGCGCCAGCGGATATTGCGCGGTGTGTGGGCACCGGGCAGCAAGGTTGCGTCGCTGGAGGCGCTGGTCGGCGAATTTCAGGTGGCTCGCGTCACGGTGCGCCAAGCCATTGAGATATTGTCCCGCGAGGGCCTGTTGCTGCCGCAGCGCGGTCGTGGCACTTTTGTGGCCGAGCAGGTGCAATCCGAGCGTTCACTGAAGCTAGAAACCTCGCTCCAAGGCTTGGCCGATGCCTACCGCAACGACAAACCCAAGCTCACGCTCATTGAGGAGGCGGGGGTTCAACCCGAACTTGCAGTGGCAGATGGGCGCGCTGCGCCTGCCTACCAGTACCTGCGGCGGGTGCATTCGCGCGACGACGCGGCCTACTGCGTGGCGGCTATCTATATCGACCAACGGGCCTTTTGCCTGGCGCCTAAGCGCTTTCGCCAAGAGACCGTCGTGCCTGTGCTCATGGACTTGCCGCAGGTGGAGATTGCCTCGGCCAGCCAAACGCTACGCATTTCCACCGCCGATGTGGAAACCGCCCGCCTGCTCCAGGTGCCGGTGAACTCGCCAGTGGCAGAGGTGCGCCGCGTGTGCCTCTCGCCCGACGGGACGGTGCTGTACCTTGGGGAGATCACGTACCGCGGTGATTTCATTGAATTCGTGATGCAGCTCACGCTTTGAGCGCTTTCCCATTTCCTGTTTGTTCAAGAGGTTCCTATGCCAACCTGGTTGCGCCTTGTTCGTTCTGTGCTGGCAGTTGCCGGTGTGTTGCTGGCCTTGGCTTCGGGTGTCCACGCGCAGGCCTACCCGACCAAGCCGATTCACCTCATCGTGCCCTGGCCTGCCGGTGGTGTGGTTGACTTGGCGGCGCGCCAAATGGGAATCCGGCTGCAGGCGGCGCTGGGGCAACCCATCGTTATTGAAAACAAGGTCGGTGCGGGCGGTAATCTGGGCGCAGACCAGGTGGTCCGGGCCAGTGCGGACGGCTACACCCTGCTATTTACCTCTACGGCCCTGACCGTAAGTACCGCAGTGGGCGCAAAAATGTCTTTCGATGCGGTCAAAGACCTCGAGCGCGTGGCCCTGGTAGCTTACGCCCCGTCGGTTTTGGTGGTGAGCCAGGCCAGCACCATCCAGTCGGTACAGGACTTGGTTAAGGCGGCGCGCTCGCAACCGGGTCGGCTCAACTACGCTTCCGCCGGAGTGGGTTCACCGGCGCACATGACGGGTGAGTTGTTCAAGGCGCGCCAGCAGCTGTTTATCTTGCACATTCCGTATACCGGGGCGCCAGCGGCCATGGTGGACCAGATAGCAGGTCGGGTTGATTTCCATTTTGCCAATGCGGCTGTGGCACTGCCGCAAATCAAGGCCGGCAAGGTGCGCGCCTTGGCGGTCACCAGCGCCCAACGCATGCCCGGGTTGCCCCAGATTCCGACCATGGCCGAAGCTGGAATGGATAAATTTGAGGCCGACCAGTGGCTCGGGCTACTGGCGCCTAAAGGAACGCCGGCAGACGCCACAGCCCGTCTGGTAGTCGAAATCAACAAGATACTGGCGCAAGAGGATTTCGCAGCGGCCTTAGCCAACGCGGGCATGTCCGCCGCCAAGGCGGGTCGGGCCGAGGGCTTTGATGCCTATTTCAGGCAAGACCTTGCCCAGTGGACGGCCGTGGTCAAGGCAGCCAATATCAAACCGGAGTAAGCCCTTGCCC
>CAIYQF010000315.1 GCA_903928325.1 uncultured beta proteobacterium
GATTCAAAGCCGATCTTGCGAGCCGACGCCACCAAGGAAAAAACTTGCGTTGCCGGTTGAATTCGATGCACTGCTTTTTGCACTTCGGGGTCAAAGTCTTGCACGCCAAAACTCAGGCGATTGAAACCCATGGCCCACAAGGCTTTCAGACGGGTGCTGTCAACGGTTCGGGGGTCTACTTCGATAGAAATTTCTGCCGCCGGAGTGAAACGAAAGTGCTCCCGTAACAGCGCCATGACCTCACCCAACTCGTCGTCCCTTAGGAACGTGGGGCTGCCACCGCCCAAGTGCAATTGTCCGACCACCTGGTTCTCGCCAATGCGGTCGGTGTGCAACTCAATTTCCCGTTTCAGGTACCGCAGGTACTCAGCAGAGCGGCTGTGGTGCTTGGTGATGACCTTGTTGCAGGCGCAGTAATAGCAAAGCGACTCGCAAAATGGAATGTGGATGTACAAGGACAGCGGTACGTTCGATGCCGTGGCTGCGCCAAAGCGCAAGTCAATGGCCCGCAGGTAGTCGGCGTCGGTAAAAGCCTCCACAAACCGGTCCGCGGTAGGGTAGGAGGTATAGCGCGGCCCGGATACGTCGAAGCGCTGTAAGAGTTCGTAAGAAACGCCGGTTGGGGTAGTATTCATCTGTTTTTTACAGAAAAGCAAGTGACTAATGTGGCTGATGTAAGGAGCGGCGCCATTGATTTGCATCAAATTTTGTGATGGTGCAAAGTCCAAAACCGTTTACCAAGGAACCACCATGCCCCAACCGATCCATCTGCATCGCACTGACCAAGGTGACGCGCGCGCGCAACCTGCGCATGCAGGCGCCACAGTGATCCCGATCAATGCCGGCAGCATCAAGGTTGCCTGCTCTAACTGCAATTTGCGTGAGCTGTGCATGCCCATGGGCCTAAACAAAGAGGAACTTGACCGCATTGACACCGTCGTTGAAATGCGGCGCAAGGTGAAAAAAGGCGACTTCTTGTTCAACAATGGCGAAAAGTTTTCCAACCTGTTTGCCATCCGCACTGGCTTTTTCAAGACTTGCATCACCGCCGAAGACGGGCGCGACCAGGTTACTGGTTTTCAAATGGCGGGCGAGGTCATGGGCCTAGACGGCATCGTCAACGACCACCACACCTGTGACGCAGTGGCGCTCGAAGACGCTGAGGTTTGCGTCATGCCCTTTGACCGCATCGAAGAGCTATCGCGCGACATCGGCTCCATGCAGCGCCACGTTCACAAGATCATGAGCCGAGAAATCGTACGGGAAAATGGTGTCATGCTGCTTCTGGGCAGCATGCGGGCCGAAGAGCGCCTGGCCGCTTTTTTACTGAACCTGGTGCAGCGCCTGCATGCCCGTGGTTTTTCACAGTCCGAATTGGTGCTGCGCATGACGCGCGAAGAAATTGGCAGCTATTTGGGCCTCAAGTTGGAGACCGTGAGCCGCACCTTCTCCCAGTTCGCTGACGACCAGATCATTGAGGTCAAGCAACGCCATGTGCGCATCATCAACAGTGATGCGCTGCGCGACCTGGTGAACCGCACCGAGTGCGACTAAACGCACCCATAAGCGGCTAGCAGCCTCTTATTTTTGCTCTGGCTTGGCCTCCACTCCGGTAGCGGCATGGTTGCGCGCCTGCAGCGCAGGGGCTAAATTTCCCGACGCCGACTCCGCACTGCGGCTCAGCTCAATACCCTTGCGGTAGTAGTCTTCATCCACCAAAGTGTCCATGCCTGCGTATGCGAGGTAGAACGTAAAAAAACTAGCGACTACGACCATAGCTGGGCCGGAAATGACCATCCACACGTGGCCATATTTCCACCAAGAGGCCGCTGCCGGGGCGGTGGGGTGGGTATTGGTAGTTTGCATACAAGTCCTTAGCGGGGAATAATAAAAACAGCTTTTTCCTGGACAACCGTGCGTCCAGCGTCGCCATCGACTTCAAAGTGAATAGGATGCGAACCCGCACCGGCCTGGCCCGGGGGCAACTGCAGGCGCACCACCACCCAGCGCGACTGTGCGGGCTCAATCACCAAATTCGCATCCGTGACCACGGTCAACCCCGGCAAGCCATCGGCCTGGATGTGTACACGCTGGCTGGCCTCCGACGCATTCATGATTTGCAGCCGAAAAACGTTCTCAATGCGCCCACCTTCGACCTCCCGCGCCAACGAAGTACGGTCGCGCTCGACATCCACTTTGAACGGCGGTCGAAGCGCCAGGCTGACCACCATGGCAATGACCACCGATGCCAGAATGCTGGTGTAGACCAGCACGCGAGGGCGCAGCACATGGCGCAAGGTCTGCGATCGGCTCCACCGCTGGTTGACGGCGTTTTCAGTAGAGTACTTGACCAAGCCACGGTCGTAGCCCATTTTGTCCATGACCTCGTCGCATACATCGGCACAAGCGCCACAGCCAATGCACTCGTACTGCAGACCATTGCGGATATCGATACCTGTGGGGCACACCTGGACGCACAAACTGCAGTCCACGCAGGCGCCCAAATCTGATTTTTCCAGATCAAGCTTTTTAGACCGGCGCCCGCGGGGCTCGCCACGCAAGGCGTCGTAGGTGACGATGAGCGTGTCTTTGTCAAACATCGCACTTTGAAACCGGGCATACGGGCACATGTGCTTGCACACCTGCTCGCGCATAAACCCGGCGTTTCCGTAGGTCGCGAAGCCATAGAAAAACACCCAGAAAATTTCCCAGGACCCTAGCGTCCACTGAAAAAACTCGCCTGCCAACTCATGCACAGGGGTGAAATAGCCCACAAAGGTAAAACCCGTCCACAGGGCTACTGCCAGCCACAAAGCATGTTTGGCGGCTTTGCGCCCTAACTTATCCAAGGACCAGCCATCTTCGTCTCGGCGCATACGCGCTGAACGGTCGCCCTCGGTCTTTTTCTCCAACCACAGAAAAATTTCGGTATATACCGTTTGCGGGCAGGCGTAGCCACACCACAGGCGTCCGGCCACCGCCGTGAACAAAAACAGCGACAGGGCGGAGATGACCAACAAACCCGTTAGGTAGATGAAATCCTGCGGATACAGAACCAGACCAAAGATGTAAAACCGGCGTGCTCCCAGGTCAAAGAGTACTGCCTGGCGCTGGCCCCATTGCACCCAAGGCAAGCCATAAAAAACCAATTGGGTCAGAAAAACCGTGGCCCAACGCCAGTGCGAGAAAAAACCCGAGACGCTGCGCGGGTAGATCTTTTGGTGCGCCTGGTACAGGGAAATCAGTTCGGCATCAGCGCCCGGTGGCGGTGCTATGGGTGTGGTGTCGGTGGACGACGCAATGGGGATAACTTTGCGTGTTGCTGGCTCAGGGGGCTTCAAACGGTGGCACTTTCTATGAGATTACAGGGGCGACACGGTGTGCGAGACGCCCCTGAAGCGGCGATTTACTTACTGGAAAGACTCCAAACGTAGCTTGCCAGCACATGGATTTGTGCCTCCGTGAGCTTGCCCGACTGCGCAGGCATTTGGTTGACTTTGCCGTTGTTGACCATAGCCATGATGGCAGCCTCGCCGTAGCCATGGAGCCAAATGTTATCGCTCAGATTGGGCGCGCCAAGTGCCTGGTTTCCCTGGCCGTTGGCACCGTGGCAAGCTGCACAAACCATGAATTTAGCTTTACCAAGTTCTGCACGCACCGAGTCGTGTGGGCTGCCAGACAGACTCAACACGTAATTGGCCACGTTCTTGACGTCCTCCGGCGTGCCTACTGCAGCGGCCATGGGGGGCATCTGCCCAATACGCCCCAGCGTAAGGGTTTCCTTGATCTTCTCGGGCGTTCCGCCATGCAACCAATCACCGTCGGTCAAATTGGGGAACCCTTTGGAGCCGCGGGCGTCGGAGCCGTGGCACTGTGCGCAGTTGTTCATGAACAAGCGCTCGCCAATGGCGTGCGCGCCAGGGTCACGTGCCACCTGCTCGGGTGTCATGGAGACAAACTTGGCATACAAAGGCGCCTCGGCCACTTTGGCTTTTTCGACCTCGGCCTCATACTGCCCCGCAGACGACCAGCCCAATTGGCCCTTCGAGCTTCCCAGACCTGGGTACAAGGCCAAGTAGGCAAACCCAAATACGATGGTGATAACAAACAGCCACACCCACCAGCGCGGCAAAGGGTGGTTCATCTCGCGCAGGTCACCGTCCCATACGTGGCCGGTGGTGTTGTCACCGGCTGTCATCGCACGCGCCTTGCCGCTAAACCAGAGCAGCAAAAGACAGGCTGCCATGCTGACCACCGTGATAGCGGCAACATAGACCGCCCAAAAATTGCTCGTAAAGTCACTCATAAGAATTCCTTGTGCTTGTCTTAGACATCAGTCTTGCTCAAACGGCAGGTTGGCCGCTTGAGCGAAATCGTCCGAACGGCGGCGCGACCAGGTCCACCAAATGATTCCAACAAAAATGGCAAAACTCACCACCGTAACCAATGAGCGCAGCGTATTGATTTCCATTACTTTTCTCCCGCCGCCTTATCTCAGCGCCAGTCCCAGCACCTGCAAATAGGCGATGGTTGCGTCGAGTTCGGTCTTGCCCTTGACGTCTTCTGCAGCGCTGGCAATTTGTGCGTCGGTATAGGGCACGCCGACCCGGCGCAAGGCTGTCATATGGGCCGGCATCACTGCCGCATCCACCGGGGTTTTGGCCAACCAGGGATAGGCTGGCATATTGGACTCAGGAACCAGGTCACGCGGGTTAGTCAGATGAATGCGATGCCATTCGTCGCTGTACTTTGCGCCCACACGGGCCAAATCAGGTCCGGTGCGCTTGCTGCCCCACTGGAAGGGGTGGTCATAGACCGACTCACCTGCCACCGAGTAATGGCCGTACCGCAGGGTCTCGGCCCTGAAGGGGCGAATCATCTGTGAATGGCAGTTGTAGCAGCCCTCGCGGGTGTAAATGTCGCGACCCGCCAATTGCAGCGCGGTGTAGGGCTCAATGCCTTTGATCGGCTCGGTGGTGGACTTTTGGAAGAACAGCGGAACGATCTCTACCAAACCGCCAAACAAGAGCACCACCAAAATCAGCACAATCATCAAGAAGTTGCTGGTCTCTATCTTTTCGTGCGACAGGACCGATTTGGAATTGTCATTTGCCATGATCTTGTCTTTCTCTTAAGCGTGGGCCACCAGGGGGGGCACGTTGACCGTGACCGCTCGACCCGAGGTAGCTGTTTTAAGGGTGTTCCATAGCATGATCAACATGCCGCCCAGGTAGAGCAAACCACCCAGCAGACGCAACACATAAAAGGGGTAAGTTGCTTTCACCGACTCTACAAAGGTGTAGGTCAGGGTTCCATCGGGGTTGATCGCGCGCCACATCAGGCCCTGCATCACCCCGGCAATCCACATCGCCGCGATATAGATCACGATGCCGATGGTTGCAGTCCAAAAATGCACTTCAATGGCCTTGACGCTGTACATCTGCTTTTGCCCGAACAGGCGAGGGATCAGGTAATACATAGAACCCATGGTCACCAAGCCCACCCAGCCCAGGGCGCCGGAGTGCACGTGGCCCACGGTCCAGTCGGTGTAGTGGCTCAGGGCATTGACGGTTTTGATGGACATCATGGGGCCCTCGAAGGTGCTCATGCCGTAGAAGGACAGGGACACGATCAAGAAGCGCAAGATCGGGTCGTCACGCAGCTTGTGCCAGGCGCCCGAGAGCGTCATGACGCCGTTGATCATCCCGCCCCAGGAGGGCGCCAGCAAGATGAGGGAGAACACCATGCCCACCGACTGCGCCCAATC
>CAIYQF010000316.1 GCA_903928325.1 uncultured beta proteobacterium
CAGTGAAACATCGGCGGCGGGCAGCACATTGACACCATGCTGCGCCTGCAAAGCTTGGCGAGTGGCTTCTAGCGGCTCCACCACATGAATAGCCAAAGCCGGCGTACCGTTTTTGACCAAACCCCCGATCAAGGCACTGGCCATATTGCCCCCGCCAATAAAGGCCATGGGCAGCAAAAGAGAAGAAAGCGGCGTCATGCAGTCCCTGAGGTCAAACAAAGGCCTCAGTTTGCCACTGTTTGCCTGACCGCTTTTTCCCAACCTGCCATCAAAGCCTGCGCTTGGTCACGCGACATCTGCGGCTCAAAGCTGCGCTCGATTCGCCATTGGCGTGACAACTCGGCGGTGCTGAGGTAGATGCCCGAACTCAAGCCCGCCAAATAGGCCGCACCCAAGGCCGTGGTTTCCACCACCGCTGGGCGCAGTACCGGAATACCCAGCAAATCGGCTTGGAACTGCATCAGCAAATCGTTGACACAAGCGCCGCCATCGACCCGCAGCTCGGTGACTGCTTGGCTGGCGTCACGGTTCATGGCTTGCAGCAAAGCCGTGCTTTGGAAGGCGATGCTCTCCAGCGCCGCACGCGCAATGTGCGCAGTGGTGCTGCCGCGCGTAAGGCCCGTAATGGTGCCGCGCGCCTCCGGGTTCCAGTAGGGCGCGCCCAGGCCGGTAAAAGCGGGCACCAGCATCACGCCTGCGCTGTCGGGCACGGTTTCGGCCAGCGCCTGCACTTCTGCGCTGCTGCGGATGGCGCCCAGGCCATCGCGCAGCCACTGCACCACGGCGCCGCCCACGAATACGCTGCCTTCCAGTGCGAATTCGGGTGTGGCACTGGCTTGCGCGGCACTGGTGGTAATTAAGCCGTTGGAGGAGGTGTGAAACTTCCCGCCGGTGTGCATCAGCATGAAGCAGCCGGTACCGTAGGTGTTTTGGCCATGCCCGCCTTGAAACAGGCCTGGCCAAAAAGCGCGCTTTGCTGGTCGCCCGCGACCCCGCCAATGGAAATTGCGTGGCCCAGCAGTTTGGGCACGACCTCACCAAACAGCGAGGCCGAGGCCTGCACCACAGGCATCAGGCTGGAAGGAATACCAAGTGCGGCGAGCAGGTCCGTGTCCCACTGGTTGCTGTGCACATTGAACAGCATGGTGCGCGCGGCGTTGCTCACGTCGGTGGCGTGCACCGCGCCGCCGGTCAGCTGCCACATGAGCCAACTGTCCACCGTGCCAAAGGCCAGTTCACCGTTGGCCGCCTGCGCGCGTGCGCCGGGCACGTTGTCCAGAATCCATTGCAGCTTGGTGCCTGAAAAATAGGCGTCCACCAGCAATCCGGTTTTTTGCCGGATGGTGGGCGCCATGCCACGTTCGCGCAGGGCCACGCAGCTGGGCTCGGCGCGCCGGTCTTGCCAGACGATGGCGTTGTGGATGGGCTGGCCTGTGGCGCGGTTCCAGACCACGGTCGTTTCGCGCTGGTTGGTAATGCCCACCGCGCGCACCTGGCGCGCGCTGATGCCGGCCTTGAGCAACACTTCGCGGGCGGTGGCGAGTTGGGTGCGCCAGATATCCATCGGGTCGTGTTCTACCCAGCCTGGGTGCGGGTAGATCTGTGTGATTTCTTGCTGCACCATGGCAACGATGGCGCCATGGGCGTCAAATACTATGCTGCGCGAGCTGGAGGTGCCTTGGTCGAGGGCGAGCAGGTAGGTCATGGGCGGCTTGGTGCAGGGTAGAAAGGTCGTTTCGGTGGTGACATTGGTACTAAGCGAGTTCAAACCGCACTTGCGCCTGGGCCATCAGCTCGGTGAAGGGGTCGGGTGGCACGGCGTCCGAAAATAGACGGTCAATTTGCGACAGTTGTGCCACCTCGACCATGGCTGGGCGGTTGAACTTGCTGCTGTCGGCGGCCACCCACACCTCGCGGGCGTGGGAGATGATGGTTTGCGAGACTTTGACCTCGCGGTAATCAAAGTCGCGCAGCGAGCCATCGGACTCGATGGCCGAGATGCCAATGAGCGCAATATCCACCTTGAATTGGCGAATAAAGTCCAAGGCCGCCTCGCCCACAATGCCCTGGTCACGCCCTCGCACCACGCCGCCGACCACGATCACTTCGCAGTTGGGATTGGCGCTCAGGATGCCGGCGACATTGAGGTTGTTGGTGATCACGCGCAGCCCGGTGTGCTGCATGAGCGCGCGCGCGATGGCCTCGGTGGTGGTGCCAATGTTCAAAATCAGCGAGCAGCCATGGGGCAGGGCGGCCGCCACGGCGCGTG
Organism: uncultured beta proteobacterium; assembly: GCA_903928325.1. Lineage (GTDB taxonomy): Bacteria > Pseudomonadota > Gammaproteobacteria > Burkholderiales > Burkholderiaceae_C > Allorhodoferax. The sequence goes on from CAIYQF010000316.1 coordinate 2,270, forward strand.
CAATGCGGGCTTTGCCTTCGGCGTTGAGGATTTCACGCTGCGGATAGGCCATGTTTTCCACCGTGGAGCCCGGCACCCGCACGCCGCCGTGAAAGCGCGTGAGCAGTCCCTCGTCGGCCAAGCGCTGCACGTCGCGGCGCACGGTTTGCAGCGTCACATCGAGCTGGTCTGCTAACTGCTCAACCGTCACCGAACCGAGGGCTTGCACCACTTTGAGAAGTTTGATTTGGCGGGGGTTCGGGTTCATCGATGGATTTTTGCATGCTACGCAAAAGCGCGCCCCTTGACTCTAAATCGAACCGAAAGGAATAATTTCAGGGTAAACACCTAGAAAAAACGAATAAAAGCGAACAATAATTCTCACAACCGAATAATTTTTGCGCCAAAAAGGTGCGGCTGAGCAAAGGGTTGTGATGGAGCTACGGCTAGAAGGAGTAAGCAAAAAGGTGGGGGCGCAGCAGTGGCTCTATGACCTGGACTTGGATTTGCGTCCCGGTGCTGTCACGGTGCTGTTGGGCGCCACCCAGGCCGGCAAAACCAGCCTGATGCGCACCATGGCTGGGCTTGACGTGCCCACCACCGGGCGTGTGCTGGTGGACGGCATCAACGTGGTCGGCGTGCCGGTGCGCGAACGCAATGTGGCCATGGTCTACCAGCAGTTCATCAACTACCCGTCGATGACGGTGTTTGACAACATTGCCTCGCCGCTCAAGCTGCGCGGCGAAGCAAACATTGAGCAGCGCGTCACCTCACTGGCCGAAAAGCTGCACATTGATATGTTTTTACAGCGCTACCCGGCGGAGTTATCGGGCGGTCAGCAGCAGCGCGTGGCGCTGGCGCGTGCCCTGGCCAAGGGTGCGCCACTGATGCTGCTCGATGAGCCCTTGGTCAACCTCGACTACAAACTGCGTGAAGAGTTACGTGATGAGCTAACGGCCTTGTTTGCGGTCGGAGACTCCACCGTGATTTATGCCACCACCGAACCAAGCGAGGCGTTATTGCTGGGCGGCTACACCGCCGTGCTGGACAGGGGAGAGCTGCTGCAGTACGGCCCTACGTCCGAGTTGTTCCACGCACCGTGCTCAATCCGCGTGGCGCGCGCCTTTAGCGATCCGCCCATGAACCTGATGCCAGCGCAGCGCGTGGCTTCGGGTGTGCAACTCGATGGTGGTCCGCTGCTGGACTTGGCGCTGCCGTCCGCCCCCGCCAGCACGGCTGCCCTGACTATCGGCATGCGCGCCAGCGCCCTGCGTACCGTGGCGCAGCCGGGCTATGTCGCCTTGCCCGGCACGGTGGAGCTAGCCGAGATCTCGGGTACCGACACCTTTGTGCACTTTCGTTCCGCTGTGGGAGAGATGGTTGCGCAGCTGACCGGTGTGCGTCACTTTGACTTGGGTGCGCCAGCCACCTTTTATTTCAACCCCGCACAGGTTTATGCGTTTGACGCCCAAGGCCTGCTGCTGCAAGCGCCCGTGCGCGGCAAAGGACGTTGACATGGCACGCATTGAACTCGACCTGGCCCACGCCTACCGACCCCACCCCCAGCAAGACAGCGACTACGCGCTGCTGCCCCTGAAAATGACATTTGAGGATGGTGGTGCTTACGCCCTCCTGGGTCCTTCGGGCTGTGGCAAGACCACTTTGCTCAACATCATGTCTGGGCTGGTGACGCCCTCGCAAGGCGGCGTAACGTTTGATGGGCAGGACGTGACCCAGCGCACCCCCCAGCAGCGCAACATCGCCCAGGTGTTCCAATTTCCTGTGATTTATGACACCATGACGGTGGCCGAAAACCTGGCCTTTCCGCTGCGCAACCGCAAGATGCCAGCTGCCCAAATCAAACAACGCGTGGGCGTGATTGCCGACATGCTGGAGCTCAGCGACCAGCTTCACCAGCGCGCAGCCAATCTGGCGGCTGACGCCAAGCAAAAGATATCGCTTGGCCGCGGCCTGGTGCGTCCTGATGTGTCGGCGGTGCTTTTTGATGAGCCGCTCACTGTAATTGACCCGCACCTGAAATGGCAACTGCGTCGCAAGCTAAAGCAGATTCATCACGAACTCAAGCTGACCCTCATTTATGTGACGCACGATCAGGTGGAGGCGCTGACCTTTGCCGAGCAGGTGGTGGTGATGACGCGCGGGCGCGCGGTGCAGGTCGGCAGCGCGGCCGACTTGTTTGAGCGCCCCAGTCACACCTTTGTGGGTCACTTCATTGGCTCGCCGGGAATGAACTTTTTGCTCGGACGCAGCAACGGCCAGGCCTTTGAGACAGCGGGCATGACCTTGCCCATACCCCGAGGTAAAGAATTACCCACCGGCGAATACAAACTCGGCGTGCGTCCCGAGTACGTCACCCTTACGGAAGCCAATGCGCCCGGCGCGCTGGCCATGGCGGTTAGCCAGGTGCAGGACGTTGGCACCCATGTCATTTTGAGCGCTACACGCGGCGGCGCGCTGGTCAAAGCCCGCCTAGCGCCGGACAGCACGCAGTTAATAGTAGGCGACACGGTCTGGCTACAGGTAATGGGGGAGCACACCTGTTTCTACAAAGACGAAACGATCGTGGGATGAAAGTACAACGATGAGCACTACTACCAAACCGGTCAACCAAAAGGCCTGGTTCCTGATTCTTCCGATGCTGCTATGCGTGGCCTTTTCTGCCATCTTGCCCTTGATGGTGGTGGTGAATTATTCGGTGCAAGACATCATCTCGCCCGAGCGGCGTGTCTTCGTGGGAACCGAATGGTTTGCGGCCATCATGCGCGACGAGGAGTTGCACGGCGCCTTGCTGCGGCAGATCACGTATTCGTTTTCGGTGCTTGCGGTCGAATTGCCGCTGGGAATACTGCTGGCGCTTTCCATGCCGGCTAATGGCTGGAAGTCATCGGCCGCGTTGGTGATTGTTTCGCTCTCGTTGCTCATTCCCTGGAACGTGGTGGGCACCATCTGGCAAATTTTTGGACGCACCGACATCGGTCTGATGGGCGCTGCGCTGCAGGGGATGGGCATTGAATACAGTTACACCGGCAACGCGTTGCACGCTTGGCTTACGGTGCTGCTGATGGACGTTTGGCATTGGACGCCGCTGGTTGCCTTGCTGGGCTACGCCGGTTTGCGTTCCATACCCGACGCCTATTACCAGGCGGCCAGTATTGATGGCGCCAGTAAGCTCGATGTGTTTCGCTACGTGCAACTACCCAAGATGCGCGGCGTGCTGATGATTGCGGTGCTGCTGCGTTTTATGGATAGCTTCATGATTTACACCGAGCCCTTTGTACTCACCGGTGGTGGCCCGGGAAACTCCACCACTTTTTTGTCACAGTTCTTGACGCAAAAAGCCGTGGGCCAGTTTGACCTTGGGCCTGCCGCAGCGTTCTCCTTAATTTACTTTCTGATCATTTTGCTGATGTGTTTTGTGTTGTACAACTGGATGCAGCGTGTCGGAACCAAGTCCAAGGAGGTCGGCCATGAATAGCCCTAAGTTCCAAAAGCGCTCACTGTTCATGCTGGCGTACGTTGTGTTCGCCCTCTTGCCCATCTACTGGATGGTCAATATGTCGTTCAAGACCAACAACGAGATCGTGGCTGGGTTCAGCTTGTTTCCAATACATTTCACCTGGGACAACTACAAGCTGATCCTCACCGATCCAGCCTGGTACTCGGGCTACATCAACAGCCTGATTTATGTGGGCATGAACACCGCCATTTCGCTGCTGGTGGCCTTGCCAGCGGCCTACGCATTCTCGCGTTACAGCTTTTTGGGTGATAAGCATGTGTTCTTTTGGCTCCTGACCAACCGCATGACGCCCCCGGCCGTTTTTTTGTTGCCTTTTTTTCAGCTGTACACATCGGTCGGGCTCATGGACACGCACATTGCCGTGGCGCTGGTGCACCTGCTGTTCAATGTGCCCTTGGCAGTGTGGATTCTGGAGGGCTTTATGAGTGGGATCCCACGTGAAATTGACGAAACGGCGTATATCGATGGTTATTCGTTTCCGCGTTTTTTCATTCGGATTTTTATCCCGCTCATCAAAGCCGGCGTGGGGGTGGCGGCGTTCTTTTGCTTCATGTTTAGCTGGGTGGAGTTGCTGCTAGCGCGTACCCTGACCAGCGTGAACGCCAAGCCAATCACTGCGATCATGACTCGCACCGTGTCCGCCTCGGGAATGGACTGGGCGACGCTGGCCGCCGCAGGGGTGTTGACCATCGTGCCCGGCGCGATCGTGATCTGGTTTGTTCGCAACTACATCGCAAAAGGCTTTGCGATGGGTCGCGTTTGAAAGGAGTACGTAATGTTTGAATGGATGGCTTGGACGCTTCCGGTGGCGGTTTTCTTTAGTTGCATCGTGCTGATGCTTATTGGCATGACGGTGTGGGAAGTCAAGTCGCCTACGGTTATGCGCAAGGGCTTTTTGCCCATGGAGACCACACGAGGCGACCGTCTGTTCATCGGGCTGCTCAGCGCCGCCTATGTGAACCTGGCCTTTGTCGGTATCAGTGGACACCTCATGGAGTGGATGTTTCTCGAGTCCGAACCGTCCATTTGGATCAGTTTTTTGCTCTCGATGGGCCTGCTGGCGCTCGTCATGCGCAAGGGTTAAATGTTTTCCCATGCATCAACCTAGTTCCCCTGGGGTTGCTGCATCTTCATTCACAGGGGCCCATCAGACCGAGGAGATCAAAAAATGAAATTGAAATATTCCGTACTGGCTATTGCCGTCGCATGCGCGGTGGGTGGCCAAAGTTGGGCGGATGAAGCCGCAGCCAAAAAGTGGATCGACGCCGAATTTCAGCCATCCACGCTGAGCAAAGATCAGCAGGCTGCCGAGATGAAGTGGTTCATCGACGCCGCCAAAAAGCTGCGCGACAAGGGTGTGACCGAAATCACTGCGGTCTCCGAGACCCTGACCGTGCACGAATACGAGTCCAAGACCCTGGCCAAGGCGTTTGAAGAAATCACCGGTATCAAGGTCAAGCACGACATCATCCAAGAGGGCGATGTGGTGGAGAAACTGCAAACTTCAATGCAGTCGGGCAAGTCGATTTATGACGGATGGATCAGCGACTCCGATCTAATCGGAACGCACTACCGCTACGGAAAGATACTGAACCTGACCGACTACATGTCAGGCAAAGGCAAGGACTTCACCAACCCCGGTCTGGACCTCAAAGACTTTATTGGAACAAGTTTCACCACCGCACCTGACGGAAAGCTGTACCAGTTGCCTACCCAGCAGTTCGCCAATTTGTACTGGTTCCGCGCCGATCTGTTCGAAAAACCTGAGCTCAAGGCCAAGTTCAAGGCCAAGTACGGCTACGAGTTGGGTGTGCCTTTGAACTGGAGTGCCTACGAAGATATCGCCGCGTTCTTTAGTGAAGACGTTAAGACCATCGACGGCAAGCCGATTTACGGCCACATGGACTACGGCAAAAAAGACCCCTCGCTGGGATGGCGCTTTACCGACGCGTGGTTGTCCATGGCCGGAGCTGCCGACATCGGCATTCCCAACGGTATGCCGGTCGACGAGTGGGGCATTCGTGTAGCTGCCGATAAGTGCACGCCAGTTGGTGCATCTGTGTCGCGGGGCGGAGCTACCAATTCTCCCGCTGCTGTCTACGCTTTAACCAAGTACATCGACTGGATGAAGAAGTATGCGCCTAAGGAAGCGACTGGCATGACCTTCGGCGAGGCCGGTCCGGTGCCCGCACAAGGCCAGATCGCACAGCAGATCTTCTGGTACACCGCTTTCACCGCCGACATGGTCAAGCCCGGCTTGCCAGTGGTGAACGCGGACGGCACACCGAAGTGGCGCATGGCCCCGGGCCCCAATGGCCCCTACTGGAAGCAGGGTATGCAAAACGGCTACCAGGACGTTGGTTCATGGACATTCTTTAAAGACCACGATGCCAACAAAGTCGCCGCCGCTTGGCTGTATGCCCAGTTTGTCACCAGCAAGACGGTGTCGCTGAAGAAGTCCACCGTGGGGCTGACCTTCATCCGCGACAGCGACATCCGCTCGGAGACTATGACCAAGATGGCGCCTAAGTTGGGTGGGCTGGTCGAGTTCTATCGCAGCCCTGCCCGTGTGGCCTGGACGCCTACCGGTACCAATGTCCCTGATTACCCCAAACTGGCGCAACTGTGGTGGAAAAATGTGGCTGTTGCCGTGACCGGTGAGAAGACGCCGCAGGCCGCTATGGACAACCTCGCTGAGGAGATGGATGCCGTGATGGGGCGCTTGGAGCGTTCGGGAATGGCTGTGTGCGCTCCCAAGCTAAATGCCAAGAGCAGCCCCGACAAGTGGCTTAGCGACAAGGGAGCCCCCTGGAAGAAGTTGGCCAACGAGAAGCCAAAGGGCGAGACCGTTGCTTATGACACGCTGCTCAATGCTTGGAAGAGCGGCAAGGTTCGCTAAGGCGGTTGATGTAAGGCGTCAGGTGTGACGCCAGGACGCGTGCCCGCGGGCACGCGTCCGCCCCCCAAATAACAAATAAGTGACCGTGGGCTATTGCGCCACCACGCGGGTACTTGTTTTCAAAAATATGCACTCCCCAAACGCCGAATCCCCGCTCTTGCCGACCCAGCGCGAACACTTGTTGGCCCGATTAGGCGAAAACCCATGCTATGACGTGGCGGTGGTAGGTGGGGGTGCGACCGGACTGGGTGTGGCTCTGGATGCCGCGTCGCGCGGCCTCAAGGTGGTGCTGGTGGAGGCGCAGGACTTTGCCAAAGGAACATCATCGCGCTCAACCAAGCTGGTACACGGTGGTGTACGCTATTTGGCCCAAGGGAATATTTCGCTCGTACGAGAAGCGTTGCGCGAGCGCACGACGGTGCTACACAATGCCCCGCACATTGCCCAGCCTCTGGCCTTTGTCATGCCCTGCTATCGATGGTGGGAAGCGCCGTATTACGGGCTGGGCCTGACGCTGTACGACCAACTCGCAGGCAAGGCTGGACTGGGCAAGACCGAGCTTCTCAGCAGCGCCCAAACCCAGCAGATGTTGCCAATGGCGCGCGTTCAGGGTCTACGAGGTGGCGTCAAATACTGGGACGGCCAGTTCGACGATGCGCGACTGGCCTTGGCGATTGGCCGCACCGCTGCCCAACACGGCGCCTTGCTACTCAACTACTGCCGTGCCGAGCGTCTGCGCTACGACCACGGCCAAATTGCTGGTTTGGAATGCACCGACACGCGCACCCACACCAGCTACCAAATACAAACACGCTGCGTGATAAACGCCACCGGTGTATGGGTTGATGCGCTGCGCGAAGCCGATGATGCAGCCAACCCGTCGGGCGTCCATGCCCCGGTTAAGCCCATGGTGGCGCCCAGCCAGGGTGTTCACCTGGTGGTCGACCAGGCTTTTCTGGACGCCGATGCAGCCTTGATGGTGCCAAAAACGTCCGATGGACGGGTCCTCTTTGCCGTGCCTTGGCTAGGCAAGGTGATATTGGGTACCACGGATACGCCATCTAAAGACCTCGCTGCCGAGCCGACGCCATTCAAAGAAGAGACAGACTTCATTCTTGGTGAGTCTGCCCGGTATCTTCGAAGGCCGCCCACCCGCGCAGACGTAAAAAGCGTATGGGTCGGGCTGCGCCCCCTGGTCAAGCACCATGGAGACGAAGGTGCGACCCAAACACTTAGCCGAGAGCACACTGTCATAGTGAGCCGCAGCGGCCTGGTCACCGTTACCGGCGGTAAGTGGACCACCTACCGCGTCATGGCTGAGGACGTTCTTAGTGCCTGTATTTCGCGAGGATTGCTTACCACCAGCGCGGCGAGCAGTACCCGTGAACTTGCATTAGTGGGATCACCCCGTAAAGCGGTAGACCACACGGATGCGGTGTCATTGCGCGCTCCGCAGGGGGCACACTCCTACGGGACGGAAGCACAATTAATAAGCACTATGCCAGGTAGCGAGCGCTGGCTCACGCCAGGGCTTTCTGAGGCCATGGTCCGTTTCGCCGCGCGTTACGAGTACGCTATCTGCGTAGAGGATGTGTTGGCGCGGCGCAGTCGCCTGCTATTTCTGGATGCGCAGTTGGCTGCGGAGGTGGCGCCGCAGGTTGCACTCATCTTGGAAGAGGAGTTAGCAAGCAGCCCCAAGTTGGCCGAATTTTTGCGACTTAGCGAACATTTCTTGAGCCTTCCGTGAGAAAAATCCTGAAGAAGACAGAAAATTAGTGCATAATAAGAGGCTCAGCTTTAAAAAGCTTAGACATCTGCCCAAATGAATGACGTTCGAGTGGTTCGAGCCGAAGACAGCGGGCCCAAGACTGACCGATAGTGCGGGTGCTTGATAAGTGCCTTTCGCGTTTGGTGCAAGTTGGGAATAAAGAAATGATCCAAACTGAATCTCGACTGGAAGTCGCCGACAACACCGGCGCGAAATCCGTACTTTGTATCAAGGTACTGGGTGGTTCACGTCGCCGCTACGCCAGCGTAGGCGACATCATCAAAGTCAGTATCAAAGAGGCTGCGCCGCGTTCACGCGTCAAAAAAGGCGAGGTGTACAGCGCGGTGGTGGTTCGCACTGCCAAGGGCATTCGCCGCAGCGATGGGTCTTTGGTCAAGTTTGATGGCAATGCAGCGGTTTTGCTCAATGCCAAGCTCGAGCCCATCGGCACACGCATCTTCGGGCCAGTGACGCGTGAACTACGCACTGAAAAGTTCATGAAGATCGTGTCTTTGGCACCTGAAGTTTTGTAAGGACTGGTCATGAACAAAATTCGCAAAGGCGATCAAGTGATCGTCATCGCAGGACGCGACAAGGGTAAGCGCGGCGTGGTTTCGTTGCGCAAAGACGACTCGCATATCGTGGTGGATGGTATTAATCTGGTGAAGAAGCACACCAAACCTAATCCTATGAAGGGTGAGGCTGGCGGTATTGTTGAAAAAACTATGCCTATGCACCAGTCCAATGTCGCGATCTTCAACGCGGCGTCTGGAAAAGCAGATCGCGTAGGAATCAAGTTGTTGGCTGATGGTAAGCGCGTGCGTGTTTACAAGTCCAGCGGCGAAGAAATTAAGGCGGCATAAAAATGGCACGTTTACAACAGCATTACCGCGAAAAACTCGCGCCTGAGTTGATGGCCAAGTTTGGCTTCACATCGACTATGCAAGTTCCCCGCCTGACGAAAATCACGCTTAATATGGGTGTGAGCGAGGCCGTTGCAGATAAGAAGGTCATGGACAGTGCAGTTGCTGATTTGACCAAAATTGCTGGCCAAAAGCCGGTGGTTACGAAGTCAAAAAAAGCAATTGCGGGTTTCAAAATCCGCGAAGGTCAGGCAATCGGATGCATGGTCACGCTGCGCGGCGTGCAGATGTATGAGTTCCTGGATCGCTTTGTTACGGTGGCGCTGCCTCGGGTTCGCGACTTCCGTGGTATTTCTGGGCGCGCCTTCGATGGCCGTGGAAACTACAACATTGGCGTTAAAGAGCAAATTATTTTCCCTGAAATTGAGTACGACAAGGTTGACGCCTTGCGTGGTCTAAATATCAGTATTACCACGACTGCGAAGACCGATGAAGAATGCAAGGCATTGCTCGCTGGTTTCCGTTTCCCGTTCAAGAATTGAGGTGACCAGTGGCAAAAATGGCATTAATTGAGCGCGAACTCAAGCGTGATAAGTTGGCTTCAAAGTATGCAAAAAAATACGCAGCTTTGAAGGCTACTGCAAGCGACGTAAAGGTGAGTGAGGACGAGCGTGCTTTGGCGCGACTCGGGTTGCAAAAATTACCTCGCAACGCCAATCCAACCCGTCAGCGCAACCGCTGTGCAATAACGGGCCGTCCTCGCGGCACTTTCCAGCATTTTGGTCTGGGGCGAGCAAAAATCCGCGAAATGGCGTTTGCTGGGGAAATTCCTGGCATCGTCAAGGCGAGCTGGTAAGCGGCAGGAGAACAAATATGAGTATGAGTGACCCCATTGCCGATCTGTTGACGCGTATTCGTAACGCGCAAATGGTTGCGAAGCCCACGGTGCTGGTTCCATCTTCCAAAGTGAAGGTGGCGATCGCCCAGGTGCTAAAAGACGAAGGCTATATCGATGGATTCAAAGTATCCACCGCCGATGGCAAGTCGGAGCTTGAAATTGCGTTGAAATACTACGCTGGGCGCCCCGTGATTGAGCGCATTGAGCGTGTTAGTCGCCCTGGCTTGCGTGTTTATAGGGGCAGCGATGCAATTCCCCAGGTTCAAAATGGACTGGGTGTGGCCATTATTACCACCCCCCAGGGTGTAATGACCGACCGCAAAGCGCGCGCCACCGGCGTGGGCGGCGAAGTCTTGTGCTACGTCGCTTAACCCTACATTGAGGAGAATTACAAAATGTCCCGTGTAGGAAAACGTCCCGTAGCAGTGCCAGCAGGTGTTGAAGTGCTGGTGCAAGAAAGCCAAATTAGTGTCAAGGCGGGAGGCGTCAGTCTTCACCTTGCTCAAAATGCACTGGTTAAAGTCGTTAGCGACGCAGGTCTAATGAGTTTTCAGCCAGCCAATGAATCCCGTGAGGCAGATGCGATGTCGGGAACTATGCGTCAGTTGGTCAACAACATGGTTGTTGGTGTAACCAAGGGTTTTGAAAAGAAGCTGAACTTAGTGGGCGTGGGTTACAAAGCCCAGGCCACAGCTAACAAGCTGAATTTGGCCGTAGGGTACTCGCACCCAGTGAATATTGATATGCCGTCGGGTATTTCGGTGGCAACGCCAACCCCGACGGAAATTATCATTAAAGGTGCTGATCGTCAGCGTGTTGGTCAAGTTGCAGCCGAGATCCGTGGCGTTCGTCCCCCAGAGCCTTATAAGGGCAAGGGCATCCGTTACTCGGATGAGAAGATCACGATTAAAGAAACCAAGAAAAAATAAGGAGCCGCACCATGTTGACGAAAAAACAGCAACGTCTGCGCCGGTCGCGTCAAACCCGAATCCGTATTGCAACGCAAGGCGTGGCACGGCTGACGGTCAACCGCACCAACCTGCATATTTATGCGACGGTCATTTCCGGCGATGGCGCCAAAATTATCGCCACTGCATCAACCGTCCAGGCCGATGTGCGTACTGCTCTGGGTGGCGCTGGCAAGGGTGGCAACGTGGCAGCTGCACAAATTGTTGGCAAGCTGGTGGCCGAAAAGGCTAAAGCAGTTGGCATTGAAAAAGTGGCGTTCGACCGTGCTGGCTTTGCCTACCACGGTCGCGTGAAAGCCTTGGCTGACGCAGCCCGCGAAGCAGGCTTGCAGTTTTAAGCAGATCGGAATAAATGATGGCTAAAGTACAAGCAAAAATGCAGGGCAAGGCTGAAGGGCCGGAGGATGGCCTGCGCGAGAAAATGATTGCGATTAATCGCGTTACCAAAGTGGTAAAGGGCGGTCGCATTTTGGGTTTCGCCGCGCTCACAGTCGTAGGTGACGGTGATGGCCGTATTGGTATGGGCAAGGGTAAGTCTAAGGAAGTGCCAGCAGCGGTGCAAAAAGCGATGGAAGAAGCCCGTCGCAATATGATCAAAGTGACCTTGAAAAATGGTTCCATCCACCACAAGGTGATGGGCCATCATGGTGCCGCAAACGTGATGATGACGCCGGCTCCCAAGGGTACTGGAATCATCGCTGGCGGCCCGATGCGAGCTGTGTTTGAGGTGGTCGGTATTACGGATATCGTCGCCAAGAGCCACGGTTCGACCAACCCCTACAACATGGTTCGTGCAACGTTGGATGCGTTGTCGGTCTCGACGACGCCTGCACAGGTTGCTGCCAAGCGTGGAAAAACAATTGAAGAGATCTTCGTTTAATACGAGGCGCTAAACATGACGACACCACAAACTGTAAAAATCCAGCTGGTCCGCAGTCCGATTGGATGCAAAGAATCTCACCGCGCAACCGTGCGCGGTCTGGGACTGCGCAAGATGAACAGCATCAGCGAGTTGGAAGACACGCCTGCGGTTCGCGGGATGATCAACAAGATCAGCTACCTGGTCAAAGTGCTCTAAGGGATAGATGATGGAACTCAATGGCATTAAACCCGCTGATGGCTCGAAGCACGCAAAGCGCCGCGTCGGTCGCGGAATTGGATCGGGTCTCGGTAAAACCGCAGGTCGTGGTCACAAAGGTCAAAAATCTCGATCTGGGGGCTACCACAAAGTAGGGTTTGAAGGTGGTCAGATGCCTATGCATCGTCGCTTGCCAAAACGTGGATTCAAGTCCCATCTGCTGAAATTTAACGCTGAAATCACACTGACCGCCCTCGAGTTGCTGGGCTTGCCAGACGTCGATGTGTTGACCTTGAAGCGGGCTGGTTTGGTGGGTCAAATCGCCAAGGTGGTTAAGGTGATAAACACAGGCGCTATCACCAGGGCTGTTAAGTTGACGGGCTTGGGTGTAACTGCTGGCGCCAAGACGGCTATTGAAGCGGCCGGCGGAAGCATCGCTTAAGCGGTTATTCGAGAGATATTTGTGGCAACAAGCGCAGCGCAATCCAACAAGACGGATAAATTCGGGGACCTTCGTCGCCGTCTGATGTTCCTGTTGTTAGCCCTGGTGGTGTACCGTGTGGGTGCGCATATCCCTGTGCCTGGCATTGATCCGAATCAGCTCCAACAATTGTTTAAGGGTAAGCAAGGTGGCATATTGAGTCTGTTCAATATGTTTTCAGGCGGGGCGTTGTCACGCTTTACGGTGTTTGCCCTTGGGATAATGCCTTACATTTCCGCTTCGATCATCATGCAGTTGTTGGGGTATGTATTGCCCACCTTTGAGCAGATGAAGAAAGAGGGCGAGTCTGGCCGCAGAAAGATCACGCAGTACACGCGATACGGTACGCTTGGATTGGCGTTGTTCCAGTCGATGGGTATCGCCTTAGCGCTCGAGGCGTCTGCAGGATTGGTTCTTAACCCCGGCATGGGATTTCGTATGACCTCGGTGGTGACCTTAACAGCCGGTACCATGTTCCTTATGTGGTTGGGGGAGCAAATTACGGAACGCGGTTTGGGTAACGGTATTTCCATCCTTATTTTTGGTGGTATTGCGGCGGGCTTGCCCAATGCAGTTGGCGGTTTGTTGGAACTTGTAAGAACCGGTGCAATGAGTATATTTGTTGCTTTGGTTATTGTAGTCTTGGTCGCCTTGGTAACGTATTTTGTGGTCTTCGTAGAGCGGGGTCAGCGAAAGATATTGGTTAATTACGCACGCCGTCAGGTCGGTAACAAGGTGTACGGGGGTCAGTCATCGCATCTGCCTTTGAAGCTGAATATGGCGGGCGTTATTCCTCCGATTTTTGCCTCTTCCATTATTTTGTTGCCGGCAACCGTGGCTAATTGGTTCAGCGCGGGTGAGTCGATGCGGTGGCTCAAAGACATTGCAGGAACATTGAGCCCAGGACAGCCTATATATGTGATGCTTTACGCTAGTGCGATCGTTTTCTTCTGCTTTTTTTACACGGCTCTGGTTTTCAATAGCCGTGAGACAGCGGATAACCTAAAGAAAAGTGGCGCGTTTATTCCAGGCATTCGGCCTGGAGATAATACGGCGAAGTACATCGATAAAATTTTGTTAAGACTTACTCTGGCTGGAGCGGTATACATCACCTTTGTATGTTTGCTGCCGGAGTTTTTGATTTTGAAGTATAACGTGCCGTTCTACTTTGGTGGTACGTCGTTGCTGATTATTGTGGTGGTGACCATGGATTTTATGGCTCAGGTCCAGAATTACATGATGTCGCAGCAGTACGATTCCCTTTTAAAGAAGGCAAGCTTTAAATCGTCTTGATGTGTAGAAAGCTTGCAGTATTTTCGCTTCGATGGTATTGCGTGCAGTGAAGAAAGTTTTAGGAGAATACAAATGAAAGTCTCGGCTTCGGTCAAAAAAATTTGCCGCAACTGTAAAATTATCCGTCGTAAGGGCGTTGTCCGTGTGATCTGTACTGATCCACGCCACAAGCAGCGTCAAGGTTAATTGCTAGAGTTTTAGAGGAAGAAAATGGCACGTATCGCTGGTATCAACATTCCGCCGCAAAAGCATTCCGAAATCGGTTTAACCGCAATTTTCGGCATCGGTCGCACACGCGCTCGCAAAATTTGCGAGGCTTGCGGCATTGCATATTCCAAAAAGGTCAAAGATCTTACCGATGGTGATCTCGAAAAGATTCGCGATGCCATTGCTGAGTTCACTATCGAAGGCGATCTGCGCCGCGAGACCACGATGAACATCAAGCGTTTGATGGACATAGGTTGCTACCGTGGTTTTCGCCACCGTCGCGGTCTGCCCATGCGCGGTCAGCGCACGCGTACGAATGCTCGAACCCGCAAAGGCCCGCGTAAGGCCGCTGCATCCCTTAAAAAGTAAGACGGATTAAGAGACCACTATGGCAAAAGCTCCAGC
>CAIYQF010000317.1 GCA_903928325.1 uncultured beta proteobacterium
ACCTGACGGACTTTGCCAGCGATGTGGTGATGATCGTTATGACCGCCATTATTTTGTTTTCGATGAATCCGTATCTGGCGCTCATCACGTTGGTGCCGCTGCCCTTTATCGGTTGGATGATTCACTTTGTGCGCTATCGCCTGCGCACCGGTTTCGAGAAGATCGACCGCGTATGGGGCGAGGTGACCAACGTGCTGGCCGACACCATTCCGGGCATTCGCGTGGTCAAGGCCTTTGCGCAAGAGCAGCGCGAGGCCACGCGCTTTCGCGATGCCAATCGGCATAACCTGCTGGTCAACGACCGCATCAACCGCATCTGGTCGCTGTTTTCGCCCAGCGTCTCGCTGTTGACCGAGATGGGCCTGCTGGTGGTCTGGGGTTTTGGCATCTGGCAGGTGTCCAAGGGCGAAATCACCGTAGGCATGCTGCTGGCGGCCATTGCTTATATCGGGCGCTTTTACGGGCGGCTTGATTCCATGAGCCGCATCGTGTCGGTCACCCAAAAGTCGGCCTCGGCGGCCAAGCGCATTTTTGACATCTTGGACCATGTGTCTAGCGTGCCCGAGCCGCAAAATCCGGTGCATGTGGACCGGGTGCAAGGCCGCATTGAGCTGCGCGAGGTGGGCTTTCGCTACGGCAACCGGGCGGTGAACCGGGGTATCAATCTGAAAATCGCGCCCGGCGAGATGATTGGCTTGGTCGGCCACAGCGGCTCGGGCAAGAGCACGCTGGTCAACCTGATTTGCCGGTTTTACGACGTGTCCGAGGGCGCCATTTTGGTGGACGGCGTGGACATTCGCTCGTACGCGATTGCCGACTTCCGGCGCAACATTGGGCTGGTGCTGCAAGAGCCGTTTTTGTTCTTTGGCACCATTGCCGAGAACATTGCGTACGGCAAGCCCGAGGCCACGCGCAGCGAGATCGTGGCCGCCGCGCGCGCTGCGCATGCGCACGAGTTCATCTTGCGCCTGCCCCAGGGCTACGACTCCATGGTGGGTGAACGCGGCCAGGGCCTCTCGGGCGGTGAGCGCCAGCGCATCTCGATTGCGCGCGCGCTGCTGATTGACCCGCGCATCCTGATACTGGATGAGGCCACCAGCTCGGTGGACTCCGAGACCGAAAAAGAAATCCAAAAAGCGCTTGAGAACCTGGTGCAAGGCCGCACCACCATCGCCATTGCCCACCGCCTGTCCACCCTGCACCGCGCCGACCGCCTGGTGGTGCTGGACCGGGGGCGTGTGGTGGAGGAGGGCACGCACGATGCGCTCATGGCCCAAGAGGGCTCATATTTCAACCTGTACCAGGCCCAGGCGCGCAACGCCGAGTCGGTCTTGGCCTCGGAAGGCAGCGAATCATGAAGCACGCTCTTGTCGCAAGCGCTGCCGCATCTGCCACGCCCGCCGTGCTTGAGGCCTTCAGTTTGGAACGCACGCCCTTCGGCAAACTGGTGCTTACCAAGGCCCAAGGCCAGCGCTTTGAGGGCGTGGTGCCGGTGCGGGCATTCCCCATCCAGGCGCCCGAAGAAGGCGTTTCGGTGCTGGACACCGACGGCCACGAGGTGGCCTGGGTGCCAAACCTGGCCGACCTATCCCCGCACTCCCAAGACCTGCTGCGCCAAGCGCTGGCCCTGCGCGAATTCATGCCCGTGGTTGCGCGCATCGTGTCAGTGAGCGGCTTTTCCACACCCTGCACCTGGCGCGTAGAAACCGACAGGGGTGCCTGCGAATTTGTGCTGCGTGGCGACGAAGACATTCGCCGCGTGGGCACCGAGCTCGGCCTGCTGATCGCCGATGCCCACGGCATCCACTACCTGGTGCGCGACCAGTTGGCGTTGGACGCGCACAGCAAAAAAATACTGGACCGGTTTTTGTAGTGCCTGGCTTTACCTAAGTTTACGGACGTCCCCCACGGCGCTTGGGCACGCCCAACCATAATGCCGCATGACCCCATTCCATCCTCCCAGCGCTGACGCCAAACCTCCCGCCCCCGCCCGCCCACGTGGCGGCTGGGTGGATGCACTTTGGCACTGGCGCACCGTGCTCGTGCTGTTTTATGGCGGTATTGCGGTGGTCTTTGTCGGCTTCGCTGGCTCCATCGCCATGAACGCCTTGCGCAACCACGGCCTGGTGCCGCCGCCTAGCACCCTGGCGCGCTACGACTGCACCGGCGCCAACGCGCCACTTGTGTTTATGTATCTTCATGGCACCGAGCGGGTCAAAATCAGCACGGCCACGGGCGTGCTTGAGGGCACGCTGCTTAACAACCAGTTGGACTGGGGCAGTTTTGGCAGCGACGCCAGCCAGATTGGCTTTGTGCCCCCCACAGGCATCAGCGACGAAGACGCCCAAGCCCTCACCTTGCAAGGGCCGGGCGCATTCACCATGCGCTGCACCCGGACTGCACCCGCCAGCGTTGCGGCCCCCGCCAAGCAATCGCAGTGACCGGCACCCGAACGCCTCGCTGGCTGGCATTGGGCCAGGCCGTGTTGCTGGTGTGCGCGCTACCGGGCTGCGTGCGCGAGGTCAAAGACACCCACCCCGACCTGGTGCTGACCAAGCGCAAAGTGCTGTTTAAGCACATGAACCGCGCCTTGGAACCCATCGGCCTGGTGGCCAACGAGCGCAATGCGTACAACAAGGACGAATTTTTGGCCTACGTGGACGAGCTGCAAAAGCTCTCCAGCAAGCCCTGGGCCTACTTTCCGCCTGACGGCAACTACCCGCCCACGCGCGCCAAGCCCGCTGTCTGGTCGCAGCCCGCAGACTTTGAGGCAGCACAAAAGCAATACCAGGCCGTGGTAGCCCAGCTCGCCCAAGCGGCGCAGGTGGGTGATCTAGAAAAAATCAAGCCCGCTGTGGTGGATGTGACCAACAGCTGCAAAAGCTGCCACAAAAAATTCCGCTTCGACTAGGGCCCTGTCCCTGCATGCCAGCGGTTAAAACTTCAGCTTGCCGGTGAGCATGTCAAACCACATGCGCCAGTCCCCCATTAGGCTAAACAGCGGGTATTGGAAAGTGGCCGGCTTGTTGTGCTCAAAAAAGAAGTGCCCCACCCACGCAAACGCGTAGCCCTGCGCCAGCGCCACCAGCACCAGCCAGCCCATCTGCGCGGTGAGCGCCAGCGCCAGCAATACCGCCGCAATGGTGGTGCCCACAAAGTGCAACCGCCGTGAAACCGGGTGTGCGTGCTCGCCCAGGTAAAAGGGATAAAAGTCGGCAAAGCGGGTGAAGCGCTCTTCGGTGTCCATGCGGGGCTCCTGGGTGTTGGGGTGCGCGCAATGGTAGCGCGCCTAGGACTAGAATGGGTGCGTCAGGAGAGAGTCGCAAGACCGCCGAAGGCTGAACGCTCAGGCAAAAGGACTGACTTGTTATTCTGTTGGAGAGAGGCGGTCCCTTAATGCCGCCCACCGAAGGGGCAATGCGCTACGGTTTTGTGGCGTTGAATCTCTCAGGTAAAGCGGACAACAGGGTTACCGGCCTGCAGCGTGTGGGGCCGATTGCCTTGGAGTCCCGCTGTGCCAGACACCCCCCTTCTTCACACCCCCCTGCACGCATTGCACCTGGAGCTTGGCGCCCGCATGGTGCCCTTTGCCGGCTACAGCATGCCGGTGCAGTACCCGCAAGGCCTGATCGCGGAGCACCGCCATACGCGCAGCCAGGCCGGCTTGTTTGACGTGTCCCACATGGGTCAGCTCACCCTGTCGGGGCCACAGGCCAGCTTGGCGCTGGAGTCGCTCATTCCAATGGATGTGCTGGGCTTGGGCTTGGGGCGCCAGCGCTACGGATTGCTGCTGAACGACGATGGCGGCGTCCTGGATGATTTGATGTTCACCCGCTGCGCAGACCACCTGTTGCTGGTGGTCAATGGCGTATGCAAGGCCGCTGACTTGGCGTACCTGCAGGCCCGCATCGGGCAGCGCTGCCGCATCACGCCGCTGGACACACACGCCCTGTTGGCTTTGCAAGGCCCGGCGGCGGCAACAGCCCTGGAGCGTGTGGTGCCAGGCGTGTCCACCTTGGTTTTTATGTCGGGTAGCGACTTTGCGTGGGCCGGCCACGCGCTGTTTATCACGCGCAGCGGCTACACAGGAGAAGACGGGTTTGAAATCTCGGTGCCCCAGGCCGGTGCAGATGCATTGGCGCGCGCTTTGTTGGCGCAGCCCGAGGTGCTGCCCATCGGCCTGGGTGCGCGCAACTCGCTGCGGCTCGAAGCCGGTTTGTGCCTGTACGGCAACGAGCTGGACGCGCAGACCACACCCGCCCAGGCGCAACTGCTGTGGGCCGTTCAGAAGGTGCGGCGCACGGGCGGCGCACGGGCGGGTGGATTCCCTGGCGCCCAGCGGGTTTTGCGCGAAATCGAGCACGGTTGCGAGCGCCAGCGCGTGGGTCTGCTGGCGCTGGAGCGGGTGCCAGTGCGCGAACACACGGCTTTGCAGGACGCGGCGGGCCAAGCAATTGGCGAGGTCAGCAGCGGATTGCTTGGCCCGAGTGTGGACCGCGCTATCGCCATGGGCTGCGTCGATCACCGCCACGCGGACGTGGGTACCCAGTTGGTAGCCATGGTGCGCGGCAAACCCGTTCCCATGCAGGTGTGCGCCCTGCCGTTTGTGCCGCACCGCTACCACCGTGGTTGAGCGAGTCGGTTTCAGTTTCCCCTTTGTTTTACTTACCTCTAGGAGATCACATGGCACTCAAATACACCGCCGAGCATGAATGGATTTTGGCCGACCAGGGCGTGGCCACGGTGGGCATTACGCACCACGCACAAGACGCCTTGGGCGACGTGGTGTTCGTTGAATTGCCCGAAGTGGGCGCGCACTTTGGCCAGGGCGACGTCACCGGCGTGGTCGAGTCGGTGAAGGCCGCAGCAGACGTGTACATGCCGGTGTCAGGCGAAATCGTCGCTGTCAACGACGCCTTGCGCGATGCACCGGCCCTGGCCAATACCGACCCGCTGGGGGCGGGCTGGTTTTTCAAAGTCAAGCTCAGCGAGCCAGCGCAGCTCGATGCCTTGATGGACGAAACCGCCTACGGCGATTTTGCTAAATAAGCCCACCGCCACCTGTTGCGCCGCTGCCGCCATGGCCGCGCGCGCAACCCACCGGAGAATCTGATGCACACCCCCGCCACCGCTTTGCACGCCCTGGAAAACCCAGGCGAATTCGCCGCCCGCCACATCGGCCTGAGCGCCCCGGACGAGGCGCACATGCTGCTCGCCATGGGCGAGACATCGCTTGATGGTCTGATAGACGCCATCGTGCCCGCCAGCATCCGGCGCGCCGCGCCGATGCAACTGCCCCCGGCCGTGGGTGAGGCCCAGGCCTTGGCAGAGCTCAAGGCCCTGGCCCAGCGCAACGTGCTGCTCAAGAGTTGGATCGGCCAGGGCTATTACGGCACCCACACGCCGGGCGTGGTACTGCGCAACATCTTGGAGAACCCTGCCTGGTACACGGCCTATACGCCCTACCAGGCCGAAATCAGCCAGGGCCGCATGGAGGCTTTGGTTAACTTCCAGACCATGGTGTGCGACCTCACCGCCATGCCCATGGCCAACGCCTCCATGCTCGACGAAGCTACCGCCGCCGCCGAGGCCATGACGCTGGCGCGGCGCAGCGTCAAGAGCAGCAGCTCGGTGTTTTTGGTCGACCCCGGCTGCCACCCGCAAACCATTGCGGTGATTCAAACCCGCGCCGCGCCGCTGGGCCTGCAGGTGGTGGTTGCCGACGTGTTGGCCCATGCGCACCACACCGACTGTTTTGCTGCGCTGGTGCAATACCCCAGCACCACCGGCGAGGTAAACGACTTTCGACAGCTCGCCGCCGTGTTGCACGCCAAACAGGCCGCGCTGTGCGTGGCCAGCGACATGCTGGCGCTGACCCTGCTCACACCACCGGGCGAGTGGGACGCTGACATTGTGGTGGGCAGCACGCAGCGCTTTGGCATGCCCATGGGCTGCGGTGGCCCACACGCGGCGTTTTTTGCCTGCCGCGACGCCTACAAACGCTCCATGCCGGGCCGGCTGGTGGGCGTGAGCGTCGATGCGCAGGGGCAAGCCGCGTACCGACTGGCCTTGCAAACCCGTGAACAGCACATACGGCGTGAGAAAGCCACCTCCAATATCTGCACCGCGCAGGTACTGCCCGCTGTGGTGGCCAGCATGTTTGCGGTCTACCACGGGCCCGAGGGCCTGGTGCGCATTGCGCGCCGCGTAGCGGCCTACACCGCCATCGTGGCCAAGGGTTTGCGCAGCCTGGGCTACGCAGCCACGCACGCCAGCGCGTTTGACACGCTGCACATCGCCAGCGGCGCCCAAACGGCAAGCCTGGCAGAAAACGCGCGCAGCAAGGGCCTGAACTTGCGCCAGATCGGCGACACGGCGCTGGTGCTGTCGCTGGACGAGACCACTACACGCCAAGACATAGACGCCTTGTGGTCAGTGTTTGCCCACGACTGCCAGGCGCTGCCGCGCTGGCAAGCCTTTGAGGCCGACACCAGCGACCTGATTCCCGCAGCCCTGCGCCGCAGCAGCGCGTTTCTTGCCCACCCCGTGTTTCATAGCCACCACAGCGAGACGTCCATGCTGCGCTACATCCGCTGCCTCAGCGACAAAGACCTGGCGCTGGACCGTAGCATGATCCCCCTGGGCAGTTGCACCATGAAGCTCAATGCCACCAGCGAGATGATTCCCATCACCTGGCCCGAGATTGCCCTCGTGCACCCGTTTGCCCCGGCCGATCAGCTCCAGGGCTACGCGCTGTTGGACGCCCAGTTGCGCCAGTGGCTGTGCCAGGCCACGGGCTACGCCGGTATCAGCCTGCAGCCCAATGCCGGCAGCCAGGGCG
>CAIYQF010000318.1 GCA_903928325.1 uncultured beta proteobacterium
CTGCGCGACCGGGTGCGCTATGGCACGCTTTGCCCGTCCGCACAGCGCGATCTGTGCGAGCCGCTCGACGAGATGCGCCTGGTCAAAGACGCGTTTGAGCAAGCCACCATGCGCCGCGCCGCGCAGATCAGCGCCGGGGGCCACATCCGCGCCATGCAACTCAGCGCGCGCATGCTGCGCGAGGGCCAAGAGGTGCGCGAATACCACCTGGACGCCGAGCTGCTGCACGAATTTCGCCGCCACGGCTCGCAGTGCCCGGCCTACGGCTCCATCGTCGCGGCCGGCGAAAACGCCTGCGTGCTGCACTACCGCGCCGACGCGGGGCTGGTGCGCGACGGCGAGCTGGTGCTGATTGACGCCGGCTGCGAGCTCGACGGCTATGCCTCGGACATCACCCGCACCTTTCCGGCCAATGGCAGGTTCACCGGGCCGCAACGCGCGCTCTATGACTTGGTGCTGGCATCGCAGCAGGCGGCGGTGGACGCCACCCGCGCCGGTGCGCGCTTTACCGACCCGCACGAAGCCACGGTGAAAGTGCTGGCGCAGGGCATGCTGGACCTGGGGCTGCTGGACGCCAACAAGGTCGGCAGCCTGCAAGACGTGATCGAGAAGCGCGCCTATTTCCCGTTTTACATGCACCGCACAGGCCACTGGCTGGGCATGGACGTGCACGACTGCGGCGCCTACACCGAGCCCAGCGAAATCGGCCAGGCCGTTACGCGATGCGATGCGCTGACTGGCGAAACCATCGTCAACCGCCCGGCGCGCGTGCTGCGCGCGGGCATGGTGCTGACGATTGAGCCGGGCATTTACGTGCGCGCAGCGCCTGGCGTGCCCGAGCAGTTCCACGGCATTGGCATCCGCATCGAAGACGACGCCATCGTCACCGAGACCGGCTGCGAGCTGATTAGCCGGGGCGTGCCGGTGGAGGTGGACGCGATTGAGGCGCTGATGCGCGGCTAAACCGCGCTCTGGCGGTGCGCGGCGGTAACACAGGCTTTACAGGAAGCGGTTATCGTCGGCGTATTTCAGCCTGCACCATGAACCTAGTCCCCACCCCCCGGCACCTGGGCGCCGCTTGCTTGGCGCTGGGCCTCGCAGCAGGCGCGCTGCACGCGCAAGAAGCCAGCGCGCCAGCACCTGCCAGTGCCACCCCAGACGGCGCGGCCACCCCAGCGCCCGCCGACGCCACAGCGCTCAAGCCGGTAGAAATCCGCGCCAACCGCGAGACCGAGGAGCGGCGCCAGTCCACGGCGGCCAAGATCGTGGTTGGACGTGAAGACATTGAGCGCTATGGCGACTCCACCCTGGGCGAACTGTTCAAACGCCTGCCCGGCGTGACCACCAGCGGGCGCCCCGGCCAGGGTGGCGCGCCGCGCATGCGCGGCATGGGCAGCGGCTACACGCAAATCCTGATCGACGGCGAACCGGCGCCGCGCGGTTTTTCGACCGACGATATTGCGCCTGAGCAGGTGGAACGCATTGAGATCTTTCGCGCGCCCACGGCGGAGACGGGCGCGCGCGCCATTGCCGGCACCATCAATATCGTCACCCGGGGCGGGTACACGAAAACCGTGAACAACGCCACCGCAGGCGTGGGCGTAGAAAACGGCCACGCCACGCCAGGCGCATCCTGGTCGCGCAACGACAGTGTGGACGGCTTGATATACAACGTGTCGGTGTCGGTGGCACACAGCGAACGCAACAACGAACAAAGCAAAGCCACGGCCATCGATAACCTGGCGACCGGTGCAGTGCAAAGCCTGGCGGAAACGAACAGCGCCAGCAGCCAACGCAACGTGCTGCACGCCAATGGGCGACTGCAATGGAATAGCGTTGCGGGCGACGCCTTCACGCTCTCGCCCATGCTGATCATGACGCAGGGCACGGGCCAGTCCACAAGCCTGCTGTCGCAAACAGGTGGCGACCTGCCCTACGCCCGCAGCCTGGGCAGCAGCGCCAGCCATTTCCAGCTGCTGCGTTCGGCGGGAAGCTGGGCGCACAAGCTCGACGATGGCTCCAAACTGCTGCTCAGCGCCAGCCTTGGGCAGGGACAATGGCATAACGAGTCCCAAAGCACCAACAGCGGCGGCAGCACGGCGGGCGTGGCCAGCAGCGCCAGCCTGCTGTCGCAGCAGTCCGACCAGCAAGACACCACGCTCTCGGGCAGCGCCAAGCTGACCCAGTCCATTGCCGACAAGCACAGCCTGGTCAGCGGCCTAGAAGTCGAGTCCAACCAGCGCAACGAGAGCGCCAGCACACTGCAAAACGGCCAAAGCCCTTTGAGTGACTACGACGGCAATCTGCTGGCCAGCAACCAGCGCCTGGCCCTGTACAGCCAAGACGAGTGGGAGATCAACCCGCACTGGGCAGCGCACGCCGGCCTGCGCTGGGAGGGTATCCGCTCCGTGGGCAGCACCGCCGTAGACACTGCGCAGGTCAGCAACCAAAGCGAGGTGCTCACGCCGCTGCTGCACGCGGTGTGGCGGCCCGACCTGGCGGTCAAAGACCAGTTTCGCGTGAGCCTGACGCGCAGCTACCGCGCACCCAGTCTGGGCAATCTGATCGCCCGCCCCACCCTGAACACCACCTACCCCAGCGGCAGCAACACGGTGCTGCAGCCCGACACGGCGGGCAACCCCAAGC
>CAIYQF010000319.1 GCA_903928325.1 uncultured beta proteobacterium
GACCTGTCGCCCGCCGACATGCTGCAGTTCAAGCAAAGCGTGTTTGCCGGCTTTATCACCGACGTGGGCGGCAAAACATCGCACACCGCCATCGTTGCCCGCAGCATGGATATACCGGCCGTGGTGGGTGCGCGCACCTGCAGCCAACTGGTGCGCCAGGACGACTGGATCATTATTGACGGCGATGCCGGCGTGGTCATTGTCGACCCCTCGCCCATCATCCTGGCCGAATACGGGTTTAAAAAGCGGCAGCTCGAACTCGAACGCGGACGTTTGTCCCGCCTACTCAACACCCCGGCCGTGACCATGGACGGCGAGAAAGTGCAGTTGCTCGCCAACATCGAAATGCCCGAAGACGCCCAAAGCGCGCTCCAAGCCGGTGCCGTGGGCGTAGGCTTGTTTCGCAGCGAGTTTTTGTTCATGGGCCGACGCGGCCACTTGCCTGACGAAGAAGAGCAGTTTCAGGCCTACAAGCGCGCGGTCGAGGGCATGAAGGGCCTGCCCGTGACCATTCGCACGGTCGACGTGGGCGCCGACAAGCCCCTGGACAGCAGCGTGTACGACGACGCCCACCTGAACCCGGCGCTGGGCTTGCGCGCCATACGTTGGAGCTTGGCCGACCCGGCTATGTTTTTGACCCAGCTGCGCGCCATATTGCGCGCTGCTGCGTTTGGCCAAGTGCATTTGCTGGTGCCCATGCTGGCCCACGCCAGTGAGATCCACCAAACCCTGGCCCATATTGCGCAGGCCCGCGCCATGCTCGACAAGCGTGGACTGGCCCACGGACCGGTGCAAATTGGCGCCATGATCGAAATCCCAGCCGCTGCGCTGACCTTGAGGCTGTTTTTAAAGCACTTCGATTTCTTGTCCATCGGCACCAACGACCTGATTCAGTACACCTTGGCCATTGACCGGGCCGACGAGTCTGTGGCCCATTTGTACGACCCGTTGCACCCGGCCGTGCTCCAGCTGGTGGCCGCCACCATTGCCGAATGCCGCAAGCAAGGCAAGGGCGTGAGCGTTTGCGGCGAGATGGCCGGTGACGTCATGCTCACCCGGCTGCTGCTGGGCCTGGGTTTGCGCAGCTTTTCCATGCATCCGGCGCAAATACTGGCCGTCAAGCAAGAAATATTACGTTCCGACACAACGCGCCTGGCGCCCTGGGCGCAGCGTGTGCTTGCCGCCGAAGACCCGGCGTTAGAAATAGCTAGCGGGGGCTTGTAGGGCTTGTGCCTTTGCCGATAGGGCCGCGCTAGTTTGGCGCGCGCGAACCCAATACGGCAGCGCCAACAATAAGCACCGCAGCCAGCGCCACCGAGGGGCTCGGTGACTCGCCTCGCATCCACAGCAAGCCCAGTGTTGAGAGCAAAGGCGTTAAAAAGGACAGCACCCCGATGTGGCGTGCGTCTCCGCGTTTGAGCGCCGCGTCCCAAAGGTAAAAAGCGCCCCCCAGCGGCCCCATTCCCAAGGCCAGCAATAGCAGCCCGTCTTGTATGCCCAAAGCCGTGCTGGGCTCTAACAGCACGTGGCACAGCAAGGACAACAGCCCTGAGACCAACCCAAACACCCCAATAGCCGCCGTGGGAAAGGGCGCAACCCGCTGCGTCATTAGCGAATAACTAGCCCACACAAAGGCCGATGCACATGCGGGCACGTAGCCCCAGGCAAACCCGCTTGCGGATGTTCCCGCCGAGGCGCCAGAGCCGCCCACAATCGCCAAAGCCGCGCCGGCAAACCCCACCAAGCCGGCGACCACATGCACGGCGCGCAGCCGTATGGAAGGCAAGAAAACCGGCGCCAGCAGCACCATGCCCAGCGGCCACAGGTAGTTGACCAAATTGGCCTGCACCGGTGGCGCATGGCGCAGGGCAATAAACAGCAGGAAGTGAAAGCCAAACAGTCCGTACACCCCCAGCGCCAAGGTGCCCGGCGCCACCCGCACGCCACGCAGCGCTTGGGCCCGATCAGGGCTGCCCGGTGCGTTGTGCAGGATTTGCCAAGCGCTCAGGCCCAGCCCGATGGCGCTGCCCACAAGCAAGCCCAAGCCGGTGAGCAAAAACGCAGGGACCTGTTGCAAGGCCACGCCCAATGGCGCCAGCGTGCCCCACAAGCCGATCGCGCCTAGCGCCAGCCAGGTGGCGCTAGGCTGGGCACCGGCCGCGTCACGGGCTTTGTTATTCATGCTGCCGGGCGCTGGTCGGTGCTGGGGCGCTGCCAGAGGTTGATGTCGCCGTCGACCGCATGCTGGTCTATGGCAGCCAGCTCCGCATCCGAAAACACCAGGTTTTTCATGGCTGCGGCCAACTCCATAATTTGCGCGGGCTTGCTCGCCCCTATGAGCGCCGAGCTCACCCGCGCATCGCGCAGCACCCAGGCGGTGGCCATTTGCGCCAGGCTTTGGCCGCGCGCTTGCGCCAGGTCATTCAAGGCGCGGACATGCTGCAGGTTGGACGCGCTCAGGTGCTGCGCAGTGAACGAGCCTCCGCCGGGGCGGTTGATGCGCGCATCGGCGGGCACGCCGTAGAGGTATTTGTCGGTCAGCAAGCCCTGCGCCAGCGCGCTAAAGGCGATGCAGCCCATGCCCGTGTCGGCCAGCGTATCGAGCAAATCGCCCTCAATCCAGCGGTTCATCAGGCTGTAGGACGGCTGGTGAATCAGCGCCTTGACGCCCATGCTGTGCAGCAGCGCCGCCGCTTGCCGGGTTTTGCTGGCCGAATAGCTGCTCAGGCCGACATACAAGGCCTTGCCTTGCGCCACGGCGCTGGCCAGTGCGCCCATGGTTTCTTCCAGCGGCGTGTCTGGGTCAAAGCGGTGGCTAT
The DNA here is from genome assembly GCA_903928325.1 of uncultured beta proteobacterium. Classification (GTDB taxonomy): domain Bacteria; phylum Pseudomonadota; class Gammaproteobacteria; order Burkholderiales; family Burkholderiaceae_C; genus Allorhodoferax. Next base: position 2,820 of record CAIYQF010000319.1, read on the forward strand.
AAAAAATGTCCACATAGTCCAAGCCCATGCGCTTGAGGCTTTGGTCCAGACTTGCCAGCACATGTTTGCGTGTGCCGCCGCCCTGGCCGTAAGGGCCGGGCCACATATCCCAGCCGGCTTTGCTGGAAATCAGTAGCTCGTCGCGGTAGGGCTTGAAATCGCGCCGCAGGTGCTCGCCGAAATTGACTTCCGCGCTGCCATAGGGCGGACCGTAGTTGTTGGCCAGGTCGAAGTGGGTGATGCCCAAGTCAAACGCGGTGCGCAGCATGTCGCGTTGCACCTGCATGGGCGTGTTGTCGCCAAAGTTGTGCCACAGCCCCAAAGAAATGGCGGGCAATTGCAAGCCGCTGCTACCGCATCGGCGCATCGGCAGGGCGCCGCTGTAGCGCTGGGGGTTTGCTTGGTAGGGCATGGGATTGGGCCGACCTTAGTTGGCAAAGGCGGCAATGCCTGTCATGGCCCGGCCCAATATCAACGCGTGGATGTCGTGCGTACCCTCATAGGTGTTGACGACTTCGAGGTTGACTAGGTGGCGCGCCACGCCAAACTCGTCGCTGATGCCGTTGCCGCCCATCATGTCGCGCGCCATCCGGGCGATATCGAGCGCCTTGCCGCAGCTGTTGCGCTTGAGAATGGAGGTCACCTCCACCGGTGCCTCGCCCTCGTCCCGCATCCGGCCCAGGCGCAGACAGCCCTGCAAGCCCAGGCCGATGTCGGTCAGCATGTCGGCGAGCTTCTTCTGGATCAGTTGGTTGGCGGCAAGCGGGCGGCCGAACTGCTTGCGGTCGAGCACGTATTGCCGGGCGCGGTGGAAGCAATCCTCGGCCGCACCCAGCGCACCCCAGGCGATGCCGTAACGCGCGCTATCCAGGC